>JAQXGE010000048.1 GCA_029006135.1 Oscillospiraceae bacterium
TCGCCGCAGCAGTCACGATGAGCGGCCTCGGAGAAGTCGCCGTTCTCAAAGTGGTGAATGTTGCGGATATGCGCGAACGCAATGCGGTCAGCGTGCTTGCGCACGATGTCGGCACAGTTGTTGTTGGGGTTGGCGTTCAGCGAGCCGGTGCACAGCGTCAGGCAATTGCAGGGGCTGTCCACGGTGGTGAGCAGCTTATTGCAGGCGGCCTCATCGACCATCAGGCGGGGCAGGCCGAAGATGTCCCATGGCGGGTCATCCATGTGAATGGCCATCTTGATGTTGCACTCCTCGCAGGTGGGCATGATGGCATTCAGGAAGTAGAACAGGTTATCCCACAGCTTGTCCTTGGTGACGGGGGCATAGGCCTTGAACAGTTCGTCCAGCTTGGCCATGCGCTCCGGCTCCCAGCCGGGGAAGGTCATGTTGTACTTCTCGGTAAAGCTGAGGATGTACTCGGCCATCGACTTGTAATCGTCCTTGATGGCGGCCTTCTCGTAGTACAGAGCGGTGGAGCCGTCGCCTACGGGATGGAACAGGTCGGTGCGGGTCCAGTCGAAGATGGGCATGAAGTTGTAGCAGATAACTTTCACGCCGAACTGGGACAGGTTGCGGATGCACTGCTTGTAGTTCTCGATGAGTGCATCGCGGGTGGGCAGACCGATCTTGATGTCGTCATGAACGTTGACGGACTCGACAACGTCAGCATTGAAGCCGGCAGCCTGGATCTGCTCCACAACGGGGCGGATTTCCTCAACCTCCCAGACTTCACCGGGCATCTTGTTGTGCAGCGCCCACACGATGGTGGAAACGCCGGGGATCTGTTTGATGTCGCCGAGCGTGACGGGGTCGTTGCCCTCGCCATACCAGCGCCAGCCCATTTGCATTGGCATATTGGATGTCCTCCTTAAGTCGTATTTCAAGGGGCGTTCGCGCCCCGGGAACCGTGTTGCGGGGGAAATGCGGCGCAGCAGTCAGCGCCGTGCGGGGATTTCCGCGCACGGCGTGACGGATTGCTTCCGATTAAGCAAGCGCCTCATGCAGGGTCTTGCGGACGGCGCCGGGGCCGGCAAGCTCTGCAACGAAGTAGTTTTCAATCTTGTCGGCCAGAACGGTGGCGGTCAGGTCAACGCCGAAGATGGAAGCGTTGCACAGAATGCTCTTGAGCTGACCGTTGTAGCTCTCGGGCTTGCCGACCTCGATGCCGGCAAGCTGGGCCTGCAGGTCATCCTTCAGCGGGTCAGCGGAGACTTCCATGGCATTGCCGTTGTCATCGACAGCGAGCAGGTAGCGCAGCCAGCCGGCGATGGCCAGAGGAATGCTCACGAGGGTGTTCAGATCGCGGCCCTCGGCGATGTAGCTCTTGATGGTCTCGCCAAAGCGGATGCCGACCTTCTGGGAAGTGTCGGTCGCAATGCGCTGAGGTGCATCGGGCATGAAGGGGTTGGGCAGACGCTGACCGACAACCTCATCAATGAAGGCCTTGGGGTCAAGAATCTTGGGATCGACCACAACGGGCAGACCTTCCTGATAGCCCAGACGCTTGACGAGGGCAACAATGTCCTCATCCTTCATCTCATCGCAGATCAGGTTGTAGCCCAGCATGCAGCCGTAAACGCTCATGGCGGTGTGCAGCGGGTTCAGGCAGGTGGTAACCTTCATGCGCTCGGTCTTGTTGACGGTGTCGCGGTCGGTCAGGTAGACGCCGGCCTTCTCGAGCGGGGGACGGCCATTGGGGAACTTGTCCTCAACAACCAGGTACTGCGGACGCTCAGCGTTGACGAACGCGGCGATGAAGGTGTTCTTGGAGGTGACGATGGGCGCCATATCCTCGATGCCGTCCTTGGCCAGGGCTTCCTCAACAATCTTGTGGGGGCGCGGGGTAATCTTGTCAATCATCGACCAGGGGAAGGCAATCTTGCTCTCGTCCTCGAGGTAGGCGATGAAGTCCTCGCCGACATAGCCCTTCTCGGCCCATGCCTTGGCAACGGTCATGACGCTGGACTGCAGCTTTTCACCGTTGTGGGAGCAGTTGTCCATCGAGACAACGGCCAGAGGATACGCACCGGCCTTGAAGCGCTCGAACAGCAGAGCGGCGACCATGCTCATTGCATGGCGGGCCTTTGCGGGGCCTTCATCAATGTCGGCCTGAACAACGGGCAGCAGACTGCCGTCCGGACGGTAGAGGGCATAGCCCTTCTCGGTGATGGTGAAGGAAATCATCTGCAGGCCGGGATCGGTGAAGATCTCCTTGAAGCGGGCCATCATCTCAGGCTCGGCGCTGTTGGCGCGCAGACCCTCGGCCACGGAACCGATAATCTCGCGGCTGGTGGTGCCGTCGGGGTTCAGCGTGACGTTCATGGTCAGGTTGTCAAACGGGGTGTAAATCTTGTCGATAATGTCATAGTCGAAGGTGTCGGCTGCGATGATGCCGCGGTCGGACAGGCCCTCATTGAGCAGGCGCTGCTGCAGTGCGGCGATAAATCCGCGGAAGATGTTGCCGGCGCCGAAGTGGACCCACATGGGATGTTCTTTGGTGCGGGCGGTCATGGCCTCGTGGTCATAGGCGGGCAGTTTGACGCCCAGAGCTTCCCATTCGGCTTTCTGGTTCTTGATGGATGCGGCATTCATTTTCATGGCGAATCTCTCCTTATCGTTCAATGAAATGAAAAATTATGGGTTACCGTGCTCTGTCACGGTGGGGTTCCTTATTTTTCGTGTCTGTGATGAGTATACAACGATTTTTTTGCAAATAAAATTGATGGAATTGCTTGAATGATTGCAAAAGTTGCGGTAGTATAAAAGGCAGTAAAAAGTCTTTGGACCCGGGAGGAAATGGCAATGTCTGAAAACCAGTATCAGCCCTACACACGCCGGCAGACCATGCTGCGCAAGGACTTTGAAATCTACCGCTACCGCAGTTCCTACATGAATGAGGTGGAACTGCACCACCACGATTTTTATGAGGTCTATATGCTGCTGCGCGGCGAAGTGACCTACACGGTGGAAAACCACATTTATAATATGCGTCCCGGGGATGTGATGCTGATCAGCCCGCTTGAGCTGCATCAGGCACGCATCAAGCCGGACAAGGATGCCTATGAGCGCATCGTTCTGTGGATTGACCGGACGTATCTCGAAAAGCTTTCGAGCCCGCGCACGAGCCTGACGCGGTGTTATGATACCACGGTCCCCGGCCACACCAACCTTGTGCGGCTCCCGGGCGACCGCAGTGCCGCGCTGCGCCGCGCGCTCGAGCGGCTGCGGGAACTGCACCACGGGGACGGGTACGGCAGTGACCTTTTGGCCGAGTGCTGTCTGATTGAACTGATGGTGGGCCTCAATGAGGGAACGCAGGACCACACCATGCAGAAATCCCTCTCGGCTGACACCTCCTCCGACCAGGTCGTGGATGCGGTGCTTGCCTACATCAACGCCCATTACAGCGAACCGCTGACGCTCGATGCACTGTCGGAAAAGTTTTTCATCAGCAAATACCATCTGCTGCGCAAGTTCGAGAGCCAGGTCGGAACCACGGTGCACCGCTATATTTTGCAGAAGCGGCTGCTCAACGCCAAACAGCTTTTGGCGGGCGGTGTAGCGCCCAGTGAGGCCTGTGCCTACTGCGGCTTTGGGGATTACGCCAATTTCTACCGCGCCTTCCGCGCCGAATACGGCATCACGCCCCGGCAATACGTCCAAAGCGTTCGAGGAGATGAATGAAAATTTTGTCCATTTTTTCAGACAGTCCTATTATATCACACCAATTTTCCCCGTACAATGGGAGAATCTTCTATAAATGAGGAATATTTTTGGGTCAATTTGAAAAAATGGCAGGGAAATTTTGCAAAAAACGCTCCGCACCGCAGTTCGACCGAAATTGGTGAGGCGCAAATGGGAGGCGTTTGCGGCAGCGGGTGCTGTTAAAGATAAACGGCAGCTGGTGGAAAGGTTTAAATTCCCTCAGTCAGCTCTCGCTGAGCCAATTTGCTGCGGCAAATCCGGTCGCGGCTCTGACAGTCCGCTGGACTGTCATTCACTCCCGCTCCTTCGCTTCGCTCACCCCTTACACAGGGGAGCCAGTCTCTAATCCCACAAATAACGCAAAAACAACATGAGTACGTTTATCTCACGGCAGGAACCGTCCCGCAAAGGGCGGGGCGGTTATTCAATCGAAAATTTGAAAATTCGTCCCAAAGACTGTCCGGTCGTAGTCTTTGGGGTGAATTTTCAAATTTTCATCCTTATTCGTGGGGTCCAGGGGGCGAAGCCCCTTGGCCGCGGGT
>JAQXGE010000049.1 GCA_029006135.1 Oscillospiraceae bacterium
ACTTACATTTTAGCACTGGAGGTTCTTTCTTTCACTAAAGTCTTTTTTATTGACCCCCAGTTGAACTGGGGGTTTTATCATGCCTATTCGGCGCCAAAAGATAAAAGCCGAAGCGGCGAATGCCGCTTCGGCTTTTTGGTCGAGGTGACGTGACTCGAACACGCGGCCTCGTGGTCCCAAACCACGCGCGCTACCAGCTGCGCAACACCTCGGGATAACTTCTCTATTATACGCGGCAAAGGGGTTCGCGTCAAGACTAAAATCTGAAAGATGCTGCAGCAAAGGCTCAGTTTTACGCAGTGAAAAGGCGGACAGAACCGCCTCAGGCAGCGCTGAAAGCCCATGTATAAACCGAACCTGCATGGTTAGTGGTATGCGAAAGAGAAAAATGCTGTCTACCGTTTCAAAAGCTCAGTACCGAACAGGGAGTCACATCGGCGGCCGCTCACCCTTTCTTGTCGGAAGGGCCGCCGAGTTCGAGGCGGCGGAAGCCCTCCCCTGCTACCTCATTGGCCTGAAGCATCACGATAAAGCTGCCCGGATCAAGCTGTTTGGCTTCCTTGTTAATCATATACAGCTGTTTGGAGCTGCAGGCACAGAACACAACATCCTTATCGTCCTGCGCATAGCCGCCATACCCCTTAAGGATGGTAGAGCCGCGGTCCACGGTGCGGTCAATCATGCGGCACATCTCCGGGCCGTCCGAAGTGACGATGAGGGCAAGCATACAGGAGTTAAATCCGAACATCATGCTGTTGATAAGGTAGGAGGAGATGAAGTTGAAAATCAGGCCGTAGATGATGGCGTCCACATCCTTAAACACAATGCCGTGCGCCACAACCACCATCAGTGCGGCGGCAAAGGTGAGGTTGCCGAACGGCATATGGGGATTTTTGGACTTGATTGCCATTGTGATAAAGTCAATGCCGCCGGTGCTGGAGTTCTGCATATAAATAAGCGCATCGCCAAGGCCCATGATAACGCCGCCGCAGATGGTGGCAAGCATCCGGTCCCCGGTATAGACGGGCAGGAACGGCAGGATGCAGTCAGTGAAAAAGGCAAAGAGAATCATGCACCGCACGCTGCGCAGGAAAAAGTCTTTGCCCAGCGATTTATAGCAGAAAATGACGATGGGAATATTGAGGATGATATTGGTCACGCCGATAGGCAGCCCGAACAGGTGATACAAAATGGCACCGATACCCGCCACACCGGTAACCGGAACGCGGGCTGTCACGGCAAAGCTGTAGGTTCCCAAGGCTGAGATAAAACAGCCGAGGATTTCCAGCAGCAGATTTTTCACGCGGGATTCTGTCATAATGTATTCTCCTTTTTGGCGGGGCAGCTGCCCGTTTATTTTGTCATTCCGTTACCGACAGTACCCAAACGGCCGGGGCGCAGATGCGCCCCGGCCGGAACAGTCAGTGAACCGTATCTCAGACAGTCTTCTTAATCTTGGAGGCGCTGTACGTCTTGAGCGCGCTGGCAGAAAGTCCATCCTCCATCGCGGCACCTTCCGCATAGAGAGAATCCTGGAGTTCCTGGCTCTTCATCGCATCAAGCAGGCTGAAGCCATCCACATAATCCGACACCGTGGCGACCTGCATCGGATCAAGGGCACGAACAACCAGATAGCTCATGCCGAGGTCCACAACGACCCATTTGCCGAAACCGGCCTTATCGGTGGCATCGGTGATGGTATTGCCGCCCTGACCATCGTCATAGCTGGCGAGGTCATCGGGGGTGTAAAGGCTGCTGCCCGCATAGTAGACCGCCTGATTGGCGTCCAGGCTTCCGCCAAGAATTCCGATAGCCTGGGGCGCATAGGTCATGGCAGCCATATACATAGCCGATTCATCATCGCCGGCGGCGTTCAGTTCATCGCAGCACTGCTGAGCCAGCGCCTTAATCTCTGTGTTCTGATCCTCCGTGGCAAACACATAGGTAGACTGGTCAAACAGCGGGATCTGCACGGTCTCGAGGTAGGCGCAGTCGTTCACAATGTAATCCTGGTACTCCTGCTCGGTGACCGGCTCAGTGCCGTTCTCACCGTAGATGAGTTCGAGGCAGGCCTTTGCCTTCTGCGCATTGAGAAGATAAGTCTCCACGCTGGCCTTGCCGATGCCGTTGGCTGTGTAGAGGTCGCCGTTAGATTCCCACAGGGAATCGGCGGTCTGGGCAGCTTCCGCAGTTGCGGCGTCATCCAGCTCACCGCCAAGCTGCGCAAAGCGGTTTTCCACAGCAGCATAGTATTGCAGGCTGCGGCGGGTCAGGCGTTCCACATAATCTGCTCCATCGGTGGTAACTTCCTCATCCCCGATGGTACCGGTGCACTCGGCTTTGAGGACGGCTTTGACGTCACTGGCGGTTTCGCCGGTAGCAAGATCCGCGTTCTGCGCAGCAGTGCTGTAGGCGTTATACTGCGCCAGAAGATAGACACCGGCCGGAATTTCGACCCCGCCGATGGTGCCCACGGTGGACGGGGTGGACATGGCACAGCCCGTAACGCCCAGCAGCATCATGACCGCCAGGGCCAGACTGATGAATTGCTTTTTCATGAGGGATTCTCCTTTATGATACTTTCATTCCCCTTTGCGCACAGCGCACGCAAGAGGCAAGATAACGCTATTATACCGCTTTTCATTCTGCTTTGCAAGACGGGAGATGGATGAAAACTCCCGCAATCAAAATGCCGGACCGCCAAACGGTCCGGCAGACAGATTGCTGTTTATTCGGCGTGGTCAGCGAGCCAGGAAAGCGCCATCCAGGTGTGGACAGCGGCACCGACAGGCAGAGCGCTCTCGTCAAAACGAACTTTGGGGTGATGCTGGGGGAAGGTATATCCCTTATCCGGCTCACCCGCCGCCAAGCCGAGCATCACGCTGGGCACGGCACGGCTGACAGCGGCGAAATCCTCACTGCCGCCGCCCGAAGCCTTCTTGCCGCCGGAGGTGGGCAGCTTGCCCACGGGAATTGCCCCCTGACCGAGGAGCTGACCGAGGTATTTTTCCGCATCAGCGCACATGGCGGGGTCATTATAAAGGGAAGCGCAGCCGCTGTCAAAGGTGACTTCCGCCTTGGCACGGAACACGGCGGCAGTGCCTTCGCTGACTTCCACAATACGCTTTTTGAGCATTTCGCGGGTTTCCTCATCGAAGGTGCGCAGGCTGCCGCGCATCACAGCCTCATCGGGGATAGCATTGGCGGCCTGACCGCCGTTCATGCTGCCGATGGTCAGCACAGCATTGTCCGCCACACCGAGTTCACGGGCGTTCAGTTCCTGAAGTGCAAGCAGGATGTGCGCGGCGGCATTGAGCGGGTCAATACCGACCTGCGGCGCAGAGCCATGGCACCCCTTGCCCTGAATCTTGATGGTGAAGATATCGGCCGCGGGAGCGCTGACGCCGGGGGCCATAATCATCACGCAGCCGGTAGGAACCGGCATACCGGCCATGACGTGAATCATCATAGCGGCATCCACGTCGGGGTTCTTGAGCACGCCGGCCTCGATCATATCCTCGGAGCCGCAGAAAATTTCCTCGGCAGGCTGGAACATCAATTTGACGGTACCCTGAATCTCGTCCTCATGCGCCTTGAGCAGCTTGGCAGCGCCGAGCAGCATACTGGTGTGCAGGTCATGGCCGCAGGCGTGCATCCGGCCGTTCGAGCAGGAGAATTCCTCGCCGGAGGCTTCCTCGATAGGCAGAGCATCCATATCGGCGCGCAGCAAAATCGTCTTGCCGGGATGTTTGCCGCCGAGCAGCACCACAAAGCCTGCCTTACCGCAGGGTTCGGGGGTCAGCCCCATCGCCTCGAGATGTTCCTTAACAATGGCAAGGGTATCGTGCAAATCAAAGCCCGTCTCTGCGTGGGCGTGGAGTTCGCGGCGCACCGCGACCATTTCGGGTGCAAGAGCTGTGGCCTCCTGCATCAGTTGTTCTTTACTCAGCATGGGAAAAACTCCTTTCACTTTTGAATGCGAACCAGAATTTCTGTTATAAAGGGCACGCTGAATCAACCGCTCATAGCAGCTCAGCTGTTTGGTTAATATTCAAATAGTATAGCATATTTTTTGCGGTGCGTACACCTTTTTTGCATTTTTTTGCAAAAGAATTTCATCGTGCTGCGGGCAGCAGCCGGCGCCGGCCTTTTGCAAAAAGCCCCTCAAAAAAGACTGCGGACGGACCGTAAAGCAGTCCGTCCGCATGGTTCCTTATTTTTTCACAAAAACACGAACCGGATTACTGACGCAGTGCGCTCAGCACAAAATCCAAATCATGCTCATCTTCGCAGACGATTTTGACAGGGTGGCTGTAATCCAGGCTCATCATACCGAGAATGCTCTTAGCGTCGGCGATGCTGCCTTTCATGTCGTGCACGCCAACTTCGTTGTAGCACTTGGCGGCGGCAGACACGATCCCCTGAACTTCCGCAAAGTTGGAAACCTTGACTTGTCTCACCATTTTGAATGACCTCCATAAAATATCCCACGCGCAGACAAGCGTGCCTGCGTGTTCAGGAGCGGAGCCGCTTGCCCTCTGTCCTCCTGACATTGTGCATTATAGCATAAATTTTCTCCACAGAGTTGTAAGAGATGCACAAAGGAAGTGTTTTTCATCGGGATGCACAAAAGAAGAAATTGTTCATTTCACGTTTTGGGCGGTCTCACAAGGGTTTCTTCCAATTGTCATCTTTTCTTCACGATTGTTTGACCTTTCGGAGTGTCATTTTTTCACTTTAAGCAGATTTTACAAGTTTTTTCTTGTCAATTTTAGTCAGATACATCTTTTTTGTCAAATTTTAATTGGCAAAGCCGCACAACATTTTTACATATTTGACAGAAAATCGGGGTTTGTCACCCCTGCGCAACGCCCTTCATGGTCAGAGCAATTCTTTTTTTCGCTGTATCGACGCTAAGGACCTTAACGTGGACCACCTCGCCCACCTTGAGCACATCGCGGGGGTTCTTTACAAAGCGGTCAGCGATTTGAGAAACATGAACAAGGCCGTCCTGATGAACGCCGATATCCACAAATGCGCCGAAGTCAATGACATTGCGCACCGTTCCGGTAAGTTCCATACCGGGTTTCAGGTCCTCGATCCCCATCACATCGCTGCGCAGCAGCGGTTTGGGCAGACTGTCCCGCACATCTCGGCCGGGACGGCAGAGCTCCGATACGATATCCATGAGGGTCGGCTCCCCCACCCCCAGTTCGGCGCAAAGCGTTTTGACGCCGTGTGTCTTGACGCGGGCGGGCAGGTCATTGAGTGCGGCGCTGCCCGGGGCGGCATCCTCGCCGGTGCAGCCGCAGGCTTTGAGCAGACCGCGGGCCGCCGCATAGCTTTCCGGATGGACCGCAGTGGCATCGAGCGGGTCTTTTGCGCCGGGCAGGCGAAGGAATCCGGCGCACTGCTCAAAGGCCTTGGGGCCAAGGCCCTTGACCTTTTTCAGCTGCGCGCGGGAGGTAAAAGCGCCCTGTTCTTCGCGCCAGGCCACAATATTTTTGGCCGTTGATGCCGTAATGCCGGACACACGGCGCAGAAGCGGAGCGCTTGCGGTGTTGAGGTCAACACCCACGCTGTTCACGCAGTCCTCCACCACGCCGTCCAGCGTCTCATCCAGACGTTTCTGCGGCATATCATGCTGGTACTGCCCAACGCCGACCGCCTTGGGGTCAATCTTGACGAGTTCGGCCAGCGGGTCCTGCAGCCGCCGGGCGATGGAGACTGCGCTGCGGAGGTTCACGTCATACTGCGGGAATTCTTCTGCCGCGAGCTTGGAGGCCGAATAGACCGATGCGCCGGCCTCACTCACGACCATATATTGCAGATGGAGGCCTTTTTCTTCCGCAAGTTCATGGATAACCTGCGCGGCGAACTCCTCGGTCTCATGCCCTGCCGTGCCGTTGCCGATGGCCATAACCTCCACATTATGACGAAGCACGAGTTCCTTGATGGTCTTTTTGGCCTGGTCCACCCGCTTGAATTCCGGGACGGGATAGACCACCGCTGTATCAAGTACTTTGCCAGTCGGGTCCACGACCGCCACCTTGCAGCCCATGCGGTAGCCGGGGTCAAGGCCCATGACGGTTTTGCCGCGGATGGGCGGCTGAAGAAGGAGCTGGCGCAGGTTTTCGCCGAACACCGTGATGGCGCCTTCGGCGGCTTTATCGGTCAGCTCGGTGCGCAGTTCGTTTTCAAGGCTAGGATGAATCAGGCGGGTGTAGGCATCCTTTGCGGCCGCCTCAACCAGCAGCGCACTGGCACCGCCGGTCTTTTTGCGGGCAAACATCCAGGCTGTGATGGCCCCGGCGCGCTCGGGATCCACCTCGATGGAGACTTTCAGGTACCCCTCCCGCTCCCCGCGGTCCAGCGCAAGGATGCGGTGGCCGGGAATTTTGGAGACCGGTTCGCTGTAATCGTAATACTGCGCGTAAACGCTGTCCTCTTTTTTGGCCTGCACGCTGCGCACCGTGCCGAACGCATGGTAGTAGCGGCGCAGTTCGGCGCGGCAGCGGGCATCATCGCTGACGAGTTCGGCAATAATGTCCTGTGCGCCGCTGAGCGCCGCGGACGTATCAGGGACCTGCTCATTGCAGTAGTTTTCCGCAGCGCTCTGCGGATCAAACTGCGGGTCCTGAGCAAAAATTGCATCGGCCAGAGGGCCAAGGCCCTTCTCCCGCGCAATGCCGGCGCGGGTGCGGCGCTTGGGCTTGTAGGGGCGGTAGAGGTCCTCCACCTCCGCGAGCGTCGCGGCGGATTCCAGCGCGGCGGCCAGTTCGGGCGTCATGGCGTCCTGCGACGTGATGGAGGCGGTGACCTCCTCCTTGCGCTTATCCAGACCGCGGAGATACTGCAGCCGGTCGCCAAGGGTTCGCAGCACCTGGTCATCCATGGAGCCGGTGGCCTCCTTGCGGTAGCGCGCGATAAAAGGGATGGTGTTGCCGCCATCAATCAGTTCAATGGCCCCCTCCACGTTTTTAACGCTGAGGTTCAGTTCTTTTGCAAGCTGTTCGGCATGGGATGTCATAGGGGTTTCTTCTCTCTTTCTGTCTTTCTGTTTTGGGGCATCCGGTTCACAGGGACACAGGATTGCCCGATGTTTGAACATTTCTGCGGCGGCGCAGCCAGGGCAGTGCAAAATAAATTACCCAGACGGCGGCCCCCGTCAGACTGATGGCGGCACCGGTGCGAAGTCCCGGTGTTCGGTAGGTAAAGACAATCTCGCTTTTCCCCGCCGGGACGCGGACGGCCATCAGGCCGTTGTCCACCTTTTCGACCGGGACGGCATTGCCGTTGACCGCGGCGGTAAAGCCCTCATCATACGGAACACTGAAGAACACAAGGTTTTCCCGTTCCAGGTTTGTTTTGGCGATAAATCCTTCCGGCGTGGCCGCAAAGGACGAAACAGCAGCGGCGCGGCGGGCTGCGCAGTCCTGCGCATAGTCCGCATAGGTATCTTTCTTTGCATCCGCAGCAGGCAGTTCGGTGAGCAGGTCACCGTATTCGTCAATCTGTTCCTCCGTCAGAAGAAGGGCCTTCATTAAAAGATTGCCGTGCTTCTTTTCGGTGGTGTTTTCAAATGTTTCTTCAGTCACATAATGGTCATAGGTAAAGCCCATGGGGACCCAGTTTTCATTTTCAAGAACGGTATAGCTGGCTGTTTCAGCAAACGGTGTCCAGCCGGAGAGGTTTTCCTCCTGCCAGTCCTCGAGCTTATCGGTGGGAACCAGGGTATACCGCACGCTGAGCAGCCCGCGCAGTGCGTACAATTCCGCGTCCGGCTTGGAGTTCACATCCCGCTTAACCCCCACCGTAGGATAAAATTCCATTATGCTGGGCGAAACGGTGGAATTGAAGAACTGGATGCAGCTGCGGTCCAGCCAGAGGCCCATATTGTTATAGCAGCCATAGGCATCAAGGCGGTAGTTCGTTTCATCGGGCAGAACGGCATTGAGTTCATCGGCTTCGCCCCAGGTCTGCTGCACATAGTCAGCATCCGTATACCATTGACCGTACTTGGTGATGGAGAGATGGACTTCGCCGTAGACAAAGCTGAAGCCCAGAACTGCCGCAAGCACAGCCGCCGGGAAGCGGCTGCCAAAGCGGGGACGGCGGTACAGCAACCATGCAAAGATGGCCACGCCGAGCATACTGACAGCGAGGATTACCCAATAGCGAACCGGCTCGTCCACCACACCGAACGTTGTTTCCCCGTCCTTTGTGACCGGCACAAGCGCAAAGGCGATACTGCTCAGCGTGCAAAGCGCTACGGTGCGCACGGCGGAAGGGAATTCTTTCTCACAGAGTTCGTCACTGCCAAGGCAGCGCACGGTCGCGGCGCAGAGAATCAGCACCGGCATATAGTACCAGCGGGCATAATAGCTGGAGTTGAGGGCGTAGAACAGGCTGTTGAGCGCCGGCACAAAGGCGCAGACCACGCACACCTTCATGATGAGGGAGAAGGGGTGTTTGCGCTTTGTGCGGCAGAACACCAGTCCGCCCGCGATGCCCACCACCGGCAGATAGGCAGTCATGCTTGTGTGTTTGAGGATGCCGTCCTGGCAAAGATCCTTGAGGTAGGGCGCGTCCGGCATGAGGAACGCGCTGTAAAAAATCGCAGGATACTGCTGAGAATTGCCGTAAACAAGGTAGCCATAGCCGTCAAACGGGTCGATTGTGCGCGGATTTTTGACGAGTGAAAGCCCTGCCGGAATCAGCAGCACACAGCCCATGGCGCAGCCGAGGATTGTCTCAAACGCAAGACGAGCAAACAGGCGCGGGGTCAGCCGGTATTTGCCGCCTGCCGCCATGCAGGCAAAATAGATGACAAGGAACACTGCCTGACCGACAAAGAAGAAATAGTTGTTCAGCAGGTTCAGCGCCACCCAGAACGGGAACCGCCCCCGTTTGCCGTCCAGCACAGCCTCATCGAGTGAGGCAAGCAGATAGGGAAAGAGCGCGGTTACGTCAAGGAAATGGTTGAAGAAGATATCATAGATATTGAATCCGCAGAACGCATACAGGCAGGCGCCCACAACGTTCCAGCGGTCGTCCCGCACCCAGCGGCGCATCCAGAGGTAGGCACCGCCGCCGCCCACGGCAAACTTCAGGCAGAGCAGCGGCACCATGCACCACGGCATAAGACGGGCCGGAACGAGCAGGGAGAGCCAGAAAAACGGACTGCCGCAGAGGTAGAAGCTGTACGAGTCAAGGAATCCGCTGCCCAAATCCGTGGCCCAGCTGAAGGTTCCGCCCTGCTTGACAAACCGGTTGGCATACGCATAAAAGGAAATCTGCTGATCATTGAAATCCCCGGCGTAGTGGAAAAATCCGCCGTTCATGCCGTCAATGATGCAGTGTGGCAAAAACAGCGCCGCACTGAGTGCCAGACACAGGAAAAACACCTGCCAGTAACGGTTTTTCGATTTTTGGAGTGACGGCTGCCACATAAGAGCCTCCCCTTTTTATGCAAAAAAGTCAAAAATCTCATCAGGGTCCTTAATAACGGACCCGGTATGTGCTATACTTGGAACATACTATCACGAAAGGACAGGGTTTTGCAATGAAAACTTACCCCTTCCATGCGCTGCTGAGCCGAATGAAATACATCACCCGCTGGGCGCTCATGCGCAACGCCCGGCCGGAATCGCTGAGCGAACACACGGCGGACACAGCCATTCTGGCCCATGCACTGTGCCTGATTGCGATTCACTGCACCGGCACCGGTGAAGGCATCCGGCCCGACACGGTAGCCGCGGCAGCGCTCTACCACGATGCGCCGGAGATTCTGACCGGGGATATGCCCACGCCGGTCAAGTACAAAAATGATGCCCTGCGCACCGCCTACAAAGCCGTGGAGAGTGAGAGTGCCCGCACGATGGCAAGTCTTCTGCCCCCCGAATTGCAGGAGGTTGAGGAGGGGTATCTGACCGGTGCCGTCCTCAATGATGCCGAGCGCAAACTGCTCAAAGCAGCCGACCGGCTCAGTGCCCTGATTAAGTGCATGGAGGAAGAAAGTTCCGGCAACCGGGAATTTTCCGCCGCGCTGGCCCAGCAGCGTCAGGCACTATGCTCGATGAACTGCCCGGAAGCGGATTATTTCATCGAGCACATGCTGCCCTGCTACAACCAGAATCTGGACGAACTGACGCGCGGAAGATTTTAACAAAAATCCCACAGAGCCAGCCATACGGTAAAGGTGCAGCCAACACAGGAGCTATGGTGCTTTTCACTCCTGAAGCCGGCAGGCTGTGTCGATGAGACGGTCCACGTCGGGAAAATGTTCGAGCATCGAGCAGTAACGGCGCAGTGCTGCGGCGCCTTTCAGGCCTTTCATATAATGCATGGCCTGACTGCGGGCCTGCGGCATGGCGGTCCATTCGCCCTTTTCCTCGCACATCTCGTAAATTTGGGCACGCATGGCGGCCATACGGCGGTTGAGGGAGGGTGCTTCCGGTTCTTCCTTTCCCGCTGTCACGGCATTGACGCGCTCAAAAAGCCAGGGGTCCCCGAGGGCGCCGCGCCCGATCATCACGCCCGCACAGCCGGTTTGGGCAAGGAGTTCCGCTGCCCCTGCGGCTGTTGTGATATCGCCGTTGGCCAGCACCGGGATGGACACTGCCTGCCGGATGGCGGTGATGGCGGCCGTGTCGATGGGCGGGACATACATTTGCTCCCGGGTGCGCCCATGTACGGCAATCAGGTCCGCACCGTTTGCCTCGCACTGTTTGGCGACCTCCACGCCGGTCAGATGGTCAGCGTCCCAGCCGATGCGCATCTTGACGGTCAGCGGGGTATCCTCCCCGACCGCCCTGCGCGCGGCGGCCACCATTCTGCCGCAGAGTTCGGGGTCAAGCAGCAGCTTGCTGCCTGCCCCGCCCGAGGTAATCTTGGGGGCCGGGCAGCCCATATTCAAATCAAGGATATCAAAGGCAATGCCCTTTTCCTTCACGATTGCAATGGCCTGCTCAAGAGTTTCCGGCTCGGCGCCGAACAGCTGAATTGCATAAAGGCCATGCGGATGCTCGTCCCGCAAAAGCGTCAGGCTTTTTTTATCGCCGAATGTGATGGCCTTGGCGGAGGCCATCTCGCTCACCGTCCACGCTGCGCCGTGATCCGCCATCAGGTGACGGCAGGCCGCATCGGACAGCCCCGCCATGGGGGCAAAGACCGCCGGGATGTCCGGCAGGGTCAGATTTCGTAATTTCATGACAGAACTCCTGTAATGTTTTTGCTGAAATTCTATTGTACCACACTCCCCAAAAGCTTGCAATTTGTGATATACTGGTTTTATACGCCACTTTATTTTCAGGAGGATCCTATGAAACTGCTGGTATTGGACGGAAACAGCCTGGTGAACCGTGCCTATTTTGGCATCAAGCTGCTGACCACCAAAGATGGGCGGTACACCAACGCCATTTTTGGGTTCCAGAATATTCTGCTCAACCTGCTCGCGGCACATAACCCGGATGCCGTTGCGATTGCGTGGGACGAGAAAGCCCCCACCTTCCGCCACGAAGCCTTTGACGGCTACAAGGCCACCCGCCACGGGATGCCGGAGGAACTGGCCAGTCAGATGCCGGTGCTCAAAGAACTGCTCACCGACCTCGGGTTTGCGCAGGTAAGCCGGCCGGGCTGGGAAGCGGACGATATTCTCGGCACACTGGCTGCCGCCAACGAAGCCGCCGGCGGCACAACGCTCCTTGCGACCGGCGACCGGGACAGCCTTCAGCTGATTGACGCTTCGACCACCGTGCTGCTCGCGACCAACAAGGAGACCCTTGTCATGGATGAGGATGCCGTCATGGACAAGTACGGCGTCACCCCGCCGCAGCTGATTGAGGTCAAGAGCCTGATGGGCGATTCATCGGACAACATTCCCGGCGTTCCCGGCATTGGTGAAAAGACCGCGCTGGCGCTCGTGCAGCGTTTCGGCAGTCTTGCGGAGGTCTACGAAAATCTTGATGACCCTGCCATCAAGCCCAAACAGCGGGAAAAACTTGCCGCCAACCGCGAAATGGCGGAGCTTTCCCATATGCTGGGCACCATCCGCCGGGATGCGCCGGTGGACCGGGACCCGAGCGCCTACCGGCGCACAACGGGCGATCCGGCGGCCGCCGCGCGGCTGCTCGCCGATCTTGAGATGCACAAGCTGACGGTTCGCTGGAATCTTGATGAAGGCAGCGCCGCAGCGGCGGATGTACTGGCCAAACTGCCCTCTGTGACGCCTGGTGCCATGCCGGAAACGCCTTCGGGACGTTTTTACCTTGCACAGTGTGAAAAAGGCTGGTATGCGGTGCAGGGGCATCAGGTCTTTCTGCCCTCAGAGGACGAACTGGCCGCGCTGCTTGACAGTGAGGCCGAGCTTTGGGTCTTTGATGCAAAGCCGCTCTATCACATTGCGCTGGATGCCGGCGGCGTGGGCGATGCCGTAAAATTTGACGGCAAGCTGGCAGCGTATCTGCTCAACCCATCGGCCAGTGACTACAAAGTGAGCGAACTGGCGGCGGAATACGGCGCGGCGCCCGCGTTCCTCTGTGAGGAGATTCCTGACGCCGGGGTCCTGGCGGCGCTGTGTGAAACGCTGGATGCTCATCTGACCGAGCAGAATCAGCACGAACTGCTGACTGGCATGGAGCTGCCGCTTGCGCGGGTTCTGGCGGATATGGAGCGCACCGGCTTTGCGGTGGATGCCGATGGAATCCGCGCGTTCGGTGAGTCGCTGCGCGCGGAACTGGACGGTATTTTGCAGTCCATCTACGATGCGGTGGGCTACACGTTCAACGTAAACAGCCCCAAGCAGCTCGGCGAAGCGCTTTTTGACAAGCTGGGCCTGCCGCCGCGCAAAAAGACTGCGCGCGGCTACTCCACCGATGCCGAAACGCTGGAAAGTCTGCGCGCTTACAGCCCGGTGGTGGACGATATTCTAAAATACCGCACTTACTCCAAGCTGCTTTCCACCTATGTGGAGGGGCTTCTCAAGGCACTCGGCCCGGATGGGCGGATTCATTCCACATTTATTCAGACCGAAGCGCGCACCGGGCGCATCAGTTCCACCGAGCCGAATCTGCAGAACATTCCCATCCGCACCGAGCTGGGCAGCCGGCTGCGCGGATACTTCGTAGCCGGGGAGGGCAAAACGCTTGTGGATGCCGACTACTCCCAGATTGAGCTGCGCATTCTTGCTCACATCACCGGGGACGAGGCGATGCAGCAGGCGTTCCTTTCGGGGGCCGACATTCACCGCGCCACCGCCGCCAAGATTTACCATATTCCCGAGGAGGAAGTCACGCACGAGCTGCGCACCTCCGCGAAGGCCATCAACTTCGGCATCATGTACGGCAAAGGCTCCTATTCGCTGAGCAAGGACCTTGGCATTTCGGTCAAGGAGGCCGACCGCTTCCTCAAAACTTATCTGGATACCTTCCCCCGTGTGGACGGTTATATGCAGGACTGCATTGCCCATGCCAAGGAAAACGGCTATGTGGAGACGCTCTTCGGCCGCCGCCGTCCGCTGCCCGAACTGTCCAGCTCCAACTTCCAGGTGCGCAGTTCCGGCGAACGGATGGCCCGCAACACGCCCATTCAGGGCACGGCGGCGGACATCATCAAGCTGGCCATGGTTCATGTATGGCAGCGCCTGCGGGACGAAAAGCTCGAAGCCCGGCTGCTGCTTCAGGTTCACGACGAACTGATTGTGGAGGCACCCGAATCCGAGGCCGAGCAGGTCAGCCGCATTTTGCAGGAGGAGATGGAGCACGTTGTACAGTACTCCGTTCCCCTCACCGCCGAAGTAGGCCGGGGCAAGACCTGGCTGGAAGCTCACTAATGTTTGCCAAAGAGGCAAAATCCAACAATGACTGGGGATTTTTATGTATATTCTGGGAATTGAATCAAGCTGTGACGAGACCGCCGCAGCCGTTGTGGAGGATGGAAAAATTCTTCATTCCAACGTTATTTCCACAAGCGTTCAGGAGCAGGCGCTCTATGGCGGCGTTGTGCCCGAGATTGCAAGCCGCCGCCATGCCGAATACATCAGTGCCACGGTGGAAAAAGCTCTGTCGGACGCCAGCATGACAATTCGGGACGTGGACGCAGTCGCTGTGACCTTTGCGCCGGGCCTGATTGGCGCGGTGCTGGTCGGGGTCAACTTTGCAAAGGGGCTTGCCTACGGCGCTGGCAAACCGCTGGTTCCGGTTCATCATCTGCGCGGGCACATTGCGGCCAACTACCTGACCCACCCCGAACTGAAGCCGCCGTTCCTCTGCCTTGTCGCGAGCGGCGGGCACAGTCACATCGTGGAGGTGCAGGACTGGTGCCGTTACCGGGTTCTCGGGCGCACAGTGGACGATGCCGCCGGCGAGGCGTTTGACAAGGTTGCCCGCACGCTGGGGCTCTCCTACCCCGGCGGGCCGAGCATCGCCAAAGCTGCAAAGAGCGGTGACCCGCACGCCTACAAGCTGCCCACGCCCCATGTGGAGGGGAAATATAACGTGAGTTTTTCCGGCCTCAAGACCGCCGTGGTCAACGAGGTCCACAATGCCGAGCAGCGCGGCGAGGCCATCAACGTGCCGGATATGGCCGCAAGTTTTCAGGAGCGGATTGCGCAGATTCTTGCCCGCAAACTGCTGGCTGCCGCGGCGGACACCGGCGCCAAGACCATCTGTCTGGCCGGCGGCGTTGCCGCAAACGGACGGCTGCGCCAGCTTGTCAATGACGGCGCGCAGAAGCTTGGCGCCCGGGTCTTTTTGCCCGAGCTGAAATACTGCGGGGACAATGGTGCCATGATCGCCGCGCAGGGATATTATGAACTGCTTGACGGCAACACGGCGGACCTGACGCTCAACGGCCTGCCGACGCTCGCCATTGACTACCGCTGAGAATCCGGTATGACTTGCAAAAACCGGCTGACTATTGTACAATAAGCTGTAATGCTTTTTTCACGCCGCAGAGCGTGAAAACGCGGCAGTACAGGGAATCATGAACAGATGGGGTGGAATTATGGCAGACGCAAAGTTTTGCAATTTTCTGACTGATATTATTGACGAGGATTTGGCGCAGGGCAAGGTGGACACCGTCCACACCCGTTTTCCGCCGGAACCGAACGGCTACCTGCACATTGGCTCTGCCAAGGCAATCTATATTAACTACATGGCCGCAAAGACCTACGGCGGCAAATTCAACCTGCGCTTTGATGATACCAATCCCGCCCGCGAGGGGGACGAGTATGTTCAGAGCATCCTGAAAGACCTTGAGTGGCTGGGTGCTGTGCCCAACGGCGGCATCTATTACGGCAGTGACTACTTTGAGCAGTGCTACGAATACGCCGAGAAGCTCATCCGTGAGGGCAAAGCCTATGTGGATGATCTGACCCGCGAGGAAATGCAGGAATACCGCGGCAACGATGCGGGCAAGCCCAGCCGTCCCAGCCCCTACCGTGACCGCACACCGGAGGAGAACCTCGATCTGTTCCGCCGGATGCGTGCCGGTGAGTTCGCCGACGGGGAGAAAACGCTGCGTGCCAAGATTGATCTGGCCAGCCCCAACATGAATATGCGCGACCCGACCATCTACCGCATCAAGCACTGCCACCATCATCGTCAGGGGGATAAGTGGTGCATCTACCCGATGTATGACTTTGCGCACCCCATTCAGGACGCCATTGAGGGCATCACCCATTCCATGTGCAGCCTTGAATTTGAGAATCACCGTCCCCTCTATGAGTGGGTGATTCAGAACACCGTGGGCGGGGAGTTCCCCAAACAGCGCGAATTTGCCCGCCTGAACATGACCAACACCGTTATGAGCAAGCGGTATCTTCGCGAACTCGTTGAGAAGAACATCGTGGACGGCTGGGACGATCCCCGGATGCCGACTTTGTGCGGTCTGCGCCGCCGCGGCTATACGCCGGAGAGCATCTTTGAGTTTGTGGCTTCCGCCGGCGTAGCCAAGGCGGACAGCCTTGTGGATATGCGTCAGCTGGAAGCAGTCATCCGCTCCGAGCTGGAACTTTCCGCACCGCGCCGCGTTGCCGTTCTTGACCCGGTCCGCCTTGTCATTGACAACTATCCCGCCGACAAGACGGAGTATTTTGACCTGCCCAACAACCCCAACCGCGACGCCAATGACACTTCGACCCGCCCGGTGGCCTTCACCCGGGAGGTCTGGATTGACCGCAGCGACTTCTTTGAGGTTCCGCCGCCGAAATTCAAGCGCCTGACTTTGGGCAGTGAAGTGCGGCTCATGGGCGCCTACCTGGTTCGCTGCACCGGCGTGGACAAGGATGCCGAGGGCAATATCACTGCCATCCATGCCGAGGCCGATCTCGAGACGCGCAATGGCAACCCCGCGGACGGCCGCAAAGTGCGCGGCACCATTCACTGGGTCAGCTGTGACCACTGCGAGGATGCCGAGGTTCGCCTGTATGACAAACTGTTCACCGAGGAGAACATGAACGCCATTCCCGAGGGTGCCGACTTCAAGGACTACCTCAACCCCGACAGCGTCAAAGTCATTTCCCACGCCAAGTTGGAGCAGAGCCTGGCCGGTGCCAAGCCCGGTGACCGGTTCCAGTTTGTGCGCATGGGTTACTTCACCCCCGACAGCAAGAACCCCAACACCTACAACCGCATCGTGACCCTCAAGGACAGCTTTAAGCTGTAAAAAAGAGTTTATCCCGGCTGCCGTACAGGACAGCCGGGATTTTTTTGACTCTTTTTGCCCCTTCCCTGCTCTGCGGCAAAAAATTTCAAAGCGGGAGATTATGCTGGACAGGCAGTGGGAATCACTGCCAATCATTCAACATAAGAGGGGGCGCTTTGCCATGCCGAACACACCGCTCACACAAAAGCACACTTCCGCCCGCCGTGCACTGCGCACTGCCGAAGCGCGCGGGCCGCAGGGCGCACGCCGTGCGGCGGTACTGTGGCAGCTTGCGGCACTTGCGGCCGGTATGCTGCTCAGTGCGGGGCGCATCTACGGCGGGGCGTGCCCATTTGGGCTGGCGCTGCTCATCGGGTGCCCGATTTCCCGTCTGCCGGCTGCCGCGCTGGGCTGCCTTGCCGGCTCACTGGCCTTTCAGCCGCTTGATACGGCGCTCAAACTCACCGGTGCCTGTGTGGCAGCTCTGACGGGCAGACAGGTCACCGCAAAACTGGGCAAAGATGACCTTGTTCCCGGTGCCGCCATCGGGTGCGGCACGCTGCTGCTCGAACAGGCGCTGGTCAGTCTGGCGGGCGGTGTGGATGCAGCCGACAACGCCGCCATCCTCTGCACGGCCCTGCTGGCGGCAGGGTTCGGTGCGGCCATCCGCGCGCTGCCCGGGGAGAGTTTCCGCGCGGTCTGCCTGTGGCTCGGCATGGGCACTGCCTGTTTGCAGCGGGCCGCTGCAGCAGGGTTTGCCCCGGGGCTTGCGTCCGCCTGTACGGTGCTGCTCTGCTGTGCCTGTGCGGGGACCCTTGAGCAGACCGCCGTGCTCAGTGTGGCATTGGCGGCCGCCGTGACGGCCGCGACACCTTCGCTCTGTTTTGCGGCGCTGGCGGCCGCAATGGGCGCGCTGGCGGCTGCGCTGCTCTGCCCCGGGGAACGCAGCCGCTGTGCGGGGGTATTTGCCGCAGGCTGTGTGCTGGGAGCACTGGCCTCGCCCGACTTGACAGGCGTACTGGCCCTGGCGCTGGCGGCCGGCTGCGGAATTTTGCTCTTTCTGCTGTGCCCGGAATCCATTCTGCAGGCGGTCTTTCCTCCTGCCGCACCGCCCGCCGCCAAGCAGAGTCTGACAGGGGCAGCGCGGCGGCTCTGCGTTGTGGCGGACACACTCTCTGACATTGCGGCAACGGTCACTGCCGTCTGTGACCGGCAGACGCCGCCGCGCGGGGAAAGCTACGATTTTGTGGTGGAATACACCGCGCAGCACCTTTGTCAGAACTGCGCGCGGCGCAATGCCTGCTGGGTGGGCAGCTATTCCACCGCGATGGACGGGCTGTACGCACTGCGCCAAGCGCTCGAATCCAAAGGCCGTGTTGAACTGGAGGACCTGCCGGGTCAGCTTTCGGTCTGCGTCCACCCGGCAGACCTCTGTGCCGCCGTAACCCACGGCTACCGCCTCTGGTGCAGCCGCCGCCAGACCCGGGCGCGGACAAGTGTACTGCGCGCCGCTCTGACCGAGCAGTACAGCGCGATGGCATCGGCACTGGCCCAGATGGCCGGTCAGCTGGGTCAGGCCGGCTTGCCCGACCCAAGGCGGGAAGCCCGGGTGAATCAGCTGTTTTCTTCCATCGGGCTGGAACCGCTGGAATGCAGCGTCAGCGCCGATGCGGCGGGACGGGTGACCGCCGCCGTGACGGTGCCGCGCACCGCGCTGAGCCGTGAGGAGTGCCGCGCACTTGCGGGCGAGATGAGCCGCATCTGCCGCCGCGATTTCGATTTGCCGGAGGTCTCCCACTGCCGGACCGTCACAATGCTGCGCTTTGGGGAACTCCCCCTTTATCACGCGGTCTTTGGGCTGGCCAGCCGTCCCGCCCCGCCGGAAACCATCTGCGGCGATGCCTGTGAGCAGTTCTGTGACAGTTCGGGCCGCGCGCAGATGCTTTTGTGCGATGGCATGGGGACCGGCAAGCCCGCCGCCGTGGATGGGCAGATGGCGGCCCGGCTCACCTCCCAGCTGCTGCGCGCCGGATTTGCTGCCCAGAGTGCGGCACGGCTCGTCAATGTGGCTCTGGGACTGAAAAACGTTGACCAGGAATCCGGTGCCACACTGGACCTTCTGACCGTTGACCTTTACACCGGACGGGCAGGGCTGTTCAAGGCGGGTGCCGCGCCGAGTTTTCTCTGCCGCGGCGGGGCCGTGCGCACGCTCGAAGGCAGCAGCCTGCCCATGGGAGTTCTGGACAGCGTCACAGGGCGTTCCACCGCCTTCACGATGGATTCAGGGGATGTTGTTCTGATGGTCTCGGACGGGGCGCTGTGTGACGGAACGGGGTGGCTGTGCGAGCAGCTTTCCTTAAGCGTCAAGACCGGGCAAAGCCCGCAGCAGATTGCTGACACCGTGGTAACCAGTGCGGTACGCCGTGCCGGGAACCGCCGGGATGACATTACCGCCGCTGTGCTAAGGATTGAAAAGTAACGCTCCCTCATAAAAAATCAGGCCTTCCTGCGCCGCAAAACGGTAAGGAAAGCCTGATTTTTATTTTTTCACTTTGAGCTGTTCTTCCAGCCCGGGGCGCGGGGTGACGTAAACGGTGGTATAGACTTCATAGAGGACCATGCCGGGCTTAGCACCGTTGGCCTTCCAGATATTGCGCACCTCGGTGGTGTCCACTGCGACCTTGGCGCCGCCGTTCTGGCTGGAATGGAGCACCGCCAGTTCCGCGGCCTCCTGACGGGTCGTGTCGGGCACATCGAGGCCGCGGCTCATGACAACGCAGTGGCTTCCGGGTGCTTTCTGCACATGGAACCAGACGTCCTTTCCGCGGGCGGTGTGAAGGGTGAGTTTGTCGTTCTGCAGGTTGTTGCGGCCGACCAGAATCTCAAATCCATCACTGGACAGGTAGCGCAGGAAGTCGGCGGGTTTCTGCTTGCGATCCCGCTGCTTATAATATTTGAGATACCCCTGCCCTTTCAGTTCAGCGCGCACCTCGTTGAGGGCCTGTTCGCCGGGGGCGCACTCCACCTCATAGAGAACGTTGGCGAGATATTCAATCTCCTCTTCGCCCTCCACAAGCAGTTTTTTGAGCATCTGCCCCGCCGTTTGTTTTTTCTTGTAGTCGCGGAAATACTTCTGCGCATTCTCGTTGGGTCCAAGGCGGGGGTCAAGCCGGATGGTCATATCCTCACCGGTATAGTAGTTCTGTACCGTCACCTGTCGGTCGCCTTTATGGATGGCCCACTGATTTGCCTGAATCAGTTCGCCGCAAAGGCGCAGGGTATCGGCTTTTTCGCTCTGTGCCAGTTCCTCCCGCCGTGCGGCCTGTTTGCGGACCGCACGCTCGTAGAGGTTATGAACGGCTTTGTACAGTTCTTTGCTTTTCTGTTTGAGGCGCTCGGTGCGGTCCTTGGTGGCGTAGTAATCCTCCAGCATTTCGCTGTAACTGGGGTAAGTGGTCAGTTCGGCCGCCGGGCCGTACTGACGGGGCGCAAAAAAGCTGAATTCCACCGGCTTGAGCGTTCCGTCTCCCTGCGGGATGCGCACCGCTGTGGGCGTGCCGCCCGCAGCGTGCTCAGCTTTGAGTTCTTCCAGTGCCGAACACAGCGAACGTTTTTGTTCTTCGCTTAAATCGCAGGCGAGCAGCGGGGTTTCCCCGCCAAAGGCACGCCAGCAGGCTTCGCGGGCAACCACAGGTCCCACGCCGCCCATCACTTTGCCGAGGGCGGACGCCGCCGGAAGATCTTTCCGGCAGGCGGCGTCCACGACAGCGGCCGCACTCACCGCAAGGAAGTCCGGTTTTTCCGGTTTTGGGGGCAGTGTGTAGGCAAGACCCGGAAGAAGCTGACGAATCTCACTATCCTCAAAATCCACGCGCTTGAGCGCATCGATAATGCGGCCGTTCTGAATCAGGACCAGATTGGAGTACCGTCCCATCAGTTCCGCGGCCAGCGTGTTGGTCACAAGGTCGCCCATCTCGTTGGTGCATTTGAAGTCAAAGAACACAATGCGGTCCCCCGGCTCCATGTGCAGGTCAACGAGCCGCCCGCCGGTGAGATGCTTGCGCAGCAGCATACAGAACCCCGGCGGGGTGAGCGGATTTTCAAAGCTCTCTTTCGTCAGGCAGACGCGCGCAGAGCCGCTGCGGGCGGACAGCAAAAGGCGAAATGTCTCGGTCCGGCTGCGCAGCGTAATCAGCACTTCATCCCGGGTAGGTTCAAAAATTTTATCGATTTTACAGTCCAGAAGGACTGTTTTGAGTTCATTGGCGACCAGTGAAAGGGTCGCGGCATCCAAAGCCATGGGTTCCTCCTGCTGCGGTCAAGCCGGACCGCGCGGTTTTAGAGATACTCGTAGGGGTCAGTGTCAGCAAGGCTGGGCGTAATGCGGATGGTATCCGGCAGCGATGCAGCCAGAACGGTGGCCAGACGCAGCGCGATGCCGTGCTCGGTTCCCCAGTGCCCGGCCACAACAAGCCCAACACCCTTCTGTTTGGCAAGCAGTGCGATATGGTGCGCGGCCTCACCGGTCACCAGGCAGTCCGCACCAAGGTCAATGGCCTCCTGAAGATAGCTTCCGCCCGCTCCGCTGACTTCTGCCAGACGGCTCACAGGGCGGGATGCCTCCACATACTTGCAGCGGGTTTTGAGCGCAGTGCTGCATTTTTCCGCAAGCTGTGCCGCCGTCATCGGCGCGGGAAGTGTCCCGATGCGCCCGCAGCCCTCGGCAAACTCGGTGCGGTTTTCAATCCCCAGTTCATCGGCAAGCAGGTCATTGACGCCGCCTTGTGCCGCGTCAAGGTTTGTGTGCATACAGATGGCGGAAATCCCTGAGCGGAGCAGCATGGCGGGGATATCCTGCGCGTCAATGCGGCGCAACGGGTCAAAGATAACGGGGTGGTGGCTCACAATCAGCTCACATCCGCTCGCGGCGGCATCCCGCACAACGTCTGCGGTGATGTCAAGCGCCGTGGTGATGGCGGTGACCGGGCGGCCCGCATCCACTAAAAGTCCCACATTGTCCCATTCGCAGGCCAGTTTTGTGGGAGCGTATTGTTCCAAAACGGCAAGAACCTGCTGTACGGTTACGGCCATTTGTCTTCCTCCATTTCACGGATCAGGGTATCCACCTCATCGGCTTGCTCGCCGGGGGCAAGACCCAGACGGTATTTTTTTACCTTGACAAGCTGCTGGGTGCGGTAATCCTGCGCGCCGGGCTGGTTTTGTGTGCGGCCGCTCAGGCACCAAAGGGCGGACGGCTCAAAGCATTCCCCGGTATAGCGGGCATTCATGACGGTATACCACCGTCCCGCGGCGTTGCACAGCGTTTCGTCCCGCAGCGCAAAGCCGCGCTGCGCCAGCCAGCGGCGAAGCAGGCTGTGCTTGGTGGCGGGCACGAGAATGAGGTTATACCGCTCATCAAATACCCACGGCGCAGCGTCAAGAATTTCCATAATGGTCTGTGCGCCCATTCCGGCAATGATGATGTCCTGTGCCTCGCCGGGGCGCAGGACGTCCAGACCGGAACCAAGGCGGAACTCCACCCGGTCGGCCCACGGTGCGCAGGTTGCGCGGGCTTTCTGCAAAGGCCCTTCCCGCAGATCACAGGCAAAAACAAACGGGCAGCGTCCGCTGCCCGCAAGCCATGCGCTCAGTTTGCCGTGATCGCATCCGATGTCCGCCGCCACAGCGCCGGGCCGCACATAGGCAGCCGCAGCGGCAAGGCGGGCATCCAGATGAGGGACCGCGTTACAGGTGCGCAAAGTAGTCGTTCAGCTCGGCGCAAAGGGCATCGGCATCCACGCCGTGGACCTCGCAGGCCTGCTCAAGCGTCTCGCCGTGGGCAGCCATGCAGCCCAGGCAGTGCATACCGGTGTTCAGGAAGATGGGCACGCAGCCCTGAGAGGGATCGTTCTGGAGAATTTCAGCAATGATGGTATCTTTCGTGACAGTCATGACAGTATTCCTTTCCTATTTAGGTTTTTATTATAGCATCTGCCAGGCGGCGTAAAGTCCGCCGCCCTGCAAAATGACAAGTGAAGTCAGGCAGAGCATAGCAAAGACCGTGCCTTTCTCTGCGTTTTTCTGCACTGCGAAGGTGCGGTTATGATGAATCAGGGTCAGCACCAGCGGCAGTATCGGGAGCCAGTAACGCCCCTGCAAGCCGAAAATGGTGGTGTAGTTGATGGGCGTCCAGTTCAGTGCCGTGAAGAAAGACAGGCCAATAACGCAGGCCACAACGGTCCAGCAGAGCGCCTTGGTGCGGCGGCCCAGCGGCAGTGCCGTCCCGGCTTTTGGCAGAGCAGCGGCCAGAAGCACCAGCACGAAGCCCACGCCAAGCATCCAGCTGACCTGGATGGGATAGACAATGGGTTCGCCGAGCGCTGTACCTAAGATTCCCTGAAGCCACTGTGCGCCCTGTGCGCTCACTGAGCGGAGAATCAGCTTGATGGTATTGGGCAGGTTGCGGCAGATATAGCCGGCCGAGAAGGTGTAGATGGAATCACCGTTTTCCTGAATGGAACCGACCAGCTGTTCGGGTGTCAGCCCGCCCCACATATGGGTGAGCTTATACAGCGCCACCGGAACTGCCGCTGCCGCAGCGGCGGCGAGGAAGCCGAAAAAGATTTTTTTCTTTTTGGTGTCCCTGTGAATTTTCCAATAAAGCACGCCGAGCAAAGCCGCCGCAAGCGCAAGGGCAGTGCCTGCCCGGATAAGGCCCACGGTGTCCACGTCCCGCGCGGCATACAATGCTGCGGAGAGGTTCATCCACACCCAGCCCGCCAGTGCAAGTGCAAAAGCCAGTATTTTGGCAAAAACGGCGTTCCGGCGCGAGGCGGAAAGATGCTCGTTGGGAATCAGCAGGATGAGCGCCACGGCGGGCAGATAAATGGCCTTGGCCGGTCCGATGAGTGCCGCAAGCACCACCAGCCACGCAGCTTCCGCTTTGCGGGCCGGACGGTTGCGAAGTGCAAAGCACAACGCCGTAAAGCAGAAAAGGTACCCCAGCACCGCAGCATCCGCTGACAGGCTGCCCGCCAGCTGAAGCGGCTGAGCCAACAGTGCCATACAGGCAAAAATTCCTTTGAGGTTCTGCGGCGCAAGAGCCACAGCCAGCGCGGCCAGCACAAGATAGAACACAAGGTTGCAAAGCCGCCCCATGAGCAGCATGGCGTGAAAGCCCAGTCCCAGTTTGCGCGCGAGCGTAATGCCCGCAATCTGGCCGAGATAGAGCGTATTGTTGATGGTGTCTGCCGTGAGGGGGACCTCGGAGGAGACGGTCACGGCGCTGTCACAGCCGCGGTCGCTCAGATGTTCAAGCATCTGCTTGTAGGCAAAGATGCCAATA
>JAQXGE010000050.1 GCA_029006135.1 Oscillospiraceae bacterium
TCACTATCCCATCGGAAAGTGCGATAGGCAAAGTCAATATGAATGCCAAACCTCTCATACAGCGGTTTCCAAACACCTGCAACCTGCTCACCTTGCGTTATGGAATTGGTCGAAACAAAAGCCGTGCGGATATCGGTATCCTGCATAATCTTCGCGGCCTTGAAATACCATCCCGCAACATAGTCAATCTTTCCGGCGGTTTTATAGGGTTTACCTTTCTCGTCCACATAAATGGACAGAATATCCTCTTTCTGGCTCTTACTTTGCAAGGAGTAGCCCACAAACGGCGGGTTGCCCATGATATAATTCAGCTTGGTTTTGGGAACAACTTTCTCCCAATCCATCCGCAGGGCGTTGCCCTCCACAATAGAAGCGTTGGTTTTCAGGGGCAGGAACTCCAGCGGCACCAGCAGGATTTTCTCGGTTTCCTTCATCATCTGACTTTCGGCAATCCAGAGTGCCGTCTTGGCGACCGTCACCGCGAAGTCATTGATTTCGATGCCGTAGAATTGGGAAATGGAAACCTGTATCGGGCTTTCACTGGCCGTATACATCGCCATCTGACCGTGCAGCAGTTCCACCAAAACCCGGTTTTCCAAGCGGCGCAGACTCAGGTAGGTTTCGGTCAAAAAGTTGCCGGAACCGCACGCCGGGTCCAGAAACGTCAAGGATGCCAGTTTGTTCTGATAGGCTTTCAGCTTTGCCATTTTGGTGCGCTCCACCGTGATGGCACAGATTTCGTCGAGTTCCCCTTTCAAATCATCCAGGAACAAGGGGTCAATGACCTTGTGGATGTTCTCGATGCTGGTATAGTGCATTCCCCCGCTGCGGCGGGTTTCGGGGTTCAAGGTGCTTTCAAAAACGGCACCGAAAATGGTGGGGCTGATTTCCGACCAGTTGAAATCTTCGCTGGCCTTTACCAGAAGCAAATCCCGAATCTCATCGGTAAAGGGAGGAATCTCGATATCTTCATCCGCGAAAAGACCGCCGTTTACATAGGGGAAAGCGGCCAGTTCCGGGTTATCGTCTTTGAGATACGGGTCCCGGTCCTCCAGCTTGGTATCCAGCACCTTGAACAGTTCCACCAATGCTTTGCGCATACTGCGCGTATCAAAGGCGGACAGATAATCATGGAACATTCCGTGATGGCCGAAAATACCCGCATCCTCGGCATACAGGCAAAAGACCAGACGCACGCACAGTTTGTTCAGACTTTTCAGGGCGCGCTCACTTTCCGGGTCTGCGTACTGCTTCAGGAAAGCATCGTAAATAAGCCCAACAATTTCACCGGCGGCAATGGATACTTCCATCTCTCTTTTCAGATGCTCATTGCCGGAATCCACCAAAAATTGCAGGCGGTAGGCCTCGGTTTCGAGATTTTTCAGTTCGATAACTTCCGGGTCCCCCTGGGGACGTTCCATATCATACACATAAAAGGTGCTGAAATTGCAGGTAATAACCCATCGCGGATGTTTGGACACCGGCAGTTCGGTAATATACCGTTTGGCCTGTTGGAACGGCGACAGATAGGAACCGTCCGACTGACGGATTCCTTTCTTCATATCCTTGTCGAGTGCCTTCTGCTCAATCAATACGCGGGTAGATGGAATATAGCCATCAATAAAACTGGTATGGTCCAGATGGACCTGGTCTTCAAATTCAATAAACTGTTCCGGATGCTCCACGCCATAAACATCCCGGAGCAAAGAAAGCCAGAAGGCTTGGCTTTCGCCTTTCTCATAGCCTTTTCCCTTCCAGTATTCGGCAAACTCTTTTGCTGCTTTCTGCTGCTGTGCAGCGGTCATCGCAGTCACCTCATTATGTGAAATTATTGATTTTATCATATCATAAATGATGGCTTCCAGCAAACCAACCTGCAAAAAAAGCCCGCAGAGGCACACACCTCTGCGGGCAGGAAGGTTATGAGGTGCGCTGAATGTCTCAGCCGCGGCAGCCGCTTTCCTCCCAGTCACCGAAATCCTCGGCTTTTGCAATCGTGGTGGGGTCCACCTTGCCGTCCTCATTCACCGAGGCAGGCTCCGTGGCATCCTTTACGGGATTGGGGTTGGGCAGATCATCGCCATCATCAATAGGGATATTGATGGGGCCTTTCGGGGCCTCGGCAGGGGCTGCGGGGGCTTGCGGCTCCTCAGGGGTGACGGGTTCTTCGTCCTCCTGCGGTTCTTCCGTATCAGAGTTTTCTTCCCCGGCGGCCTCATCGAAGGCCTCGTCCTCCACGATATGCTCGCTCTCCTGGTCACGATTCAGATACTTGCTGACCATATAGGCACCCACGCCCACAGCTGCGCCGATGGCAATCGGCAGAAGATGAAATTTCGCCATAAGACAACGCTCCTTTCAAAGAGGGTTTGCCGGGAACTCCCCCGGTTTACTGTCAGTATATCACCCGGCGGCAGGTGAATACAAGTCTAAATTGTGAATTTTTGAACAGTCCGGCCTTTCTGTTCTTACATTTTGTGGTCGGCAAAAATCGGGTCATCCTGCCACAGTACGACATGGCCCGCGGCGCGGGTGGCATTGAGGTCAATGATGCGCTGGTTGGACGAACCGCGGAACCGCAGCGTGATATCATGCTTTGCCTGCACAAATTCCCCGTCCACCAGCACGTCAATCAGGCTGAGCATCTCGTCAGTTACCTCGCAGCGCGATGCGCTGGGCGCGAGCAGTTCGGTTTCGTAAACGTTGCCGGTATAGCACCAGATATTCTTGTTCGGGTAAAGCACCCTCACATCATGGAGGAACGGCACAAGTTCGCGCTGGTTTTCCGGCTCAAAGGGTTCGCCGCCGAGCAGGGACAGCCCATCAATATAATCCGGTGCAAGGCTGCCCAATATTTTGTTGCGGACTTCCTTATCAAAAGGCTGGCCGTAGTTGAAATCCCAGGCGCAGGCGTTAAAACACTCCGGGCAGTGGCGGCGGCAGCCTGAGACGAACAGGCTCGTGCGCACGCCGGTCCCGTTGGAAATATCACAATATTTAATATTGGCGTAATTCAATTTTGTATCTTCCTTTCCCCGCAGGGCACAATATCTTGTAGAAGCAATTCAGGTATTCCCACCATATACTTCGTCCGCTTCACAGTATACCAGTCCCGGATGGGAAAAGCAAGCCCGCACGCGCCCGCGCCGACGGCGAAATCCGCTTTTGAATTTTTTGCCCATTTTAGCCAAAATTTTCGCCTGAAATTCATCACTTTGCCTTTTGAACGTTCCATCGCGGATTGTGGAATATCTGGGTATTAAACCGGTCTGTTTCACAATATCTTGTGGTGCCGGGGCTTGACTTTTTACCCTGGACGCGATAAGATATTCATGCTCGCAAATGCGGCAACCACATGATGTTGTTTGCGGTATTTATTTTTCCTCAATATATAGTTTCACGAAGGAGAGTTTCATGAAGATTATCAAGCGCAACGGCAGCGAAGCCGTTTTTGATATCACCAAAATCATTGCGGCTGTCACCAAGGCCAACAACGTTGTACCGTCCAACCAGCGTCTGTCCAAGGACCAGATTTTGCAGATTGCAAATGATGTCGCAGCCAAGTGTGAGGGCCGCGGCCACGCCATGAACGTTGAGGAGATTCAGGACCTTGTGGAGGATGCCATCATGGCCACCGGCGCCTTTGAGGTTGCGCGCCGGTACATCACCTACCGGTATGTACAGGGCCTGCGGCGCACCACCAACACGACCGATGACCGGATTCTCTCTCTTATTGAGTGCAATAACGAGGAAGTCAAGCAGGAAAATTCCAACAAGAATCCCACGGTCAACAGCGTTCAGCGCGACTATATGGCAGGCGAGGTCAGCAAGGACCTGACCATGCGTATGCTGCTGCCTGCGGATATTGTCAAGGCACACGAGGAAGGCATCATTCACTTCCATGATGCTGACTACTTTGCTCAGCACATGCACAACTGCGATCTGGTGAACCTCGAAGATATGCTCCAGAACGGCACTGTCATTTCGGGCACTCTCATTGAGAAGCCCCACTCCTTCTCCACTGCCTGCAACATTGCGACCCAGATTATCGCACAGGTTGCTTCCAACCAGTACGGCGGGCAGAGCATCAGCCTGACCCATCTTGCGCCGTTTGTGGACATCAGCCGCAAAAAGATTCGCCGCGATACCGAAGCCGAGATGCGCGAGCTTGGCATTGATCCGGGTGAGGAGAAGCTCTCCAAGATCGTGGAGGACCGTCTGCGCGAGGAGATCAAGCGCGGCGTCCAGACCATCCAGTATCAGGTTGTCACCCTCATGACCACCAACGGTCAGGCACCGTTCATCACGGTGTTCATGTACCTGAACGAAGCCGGCGACAATCAGCGCCTCAAGGCCGACCTTGCCATTATCATTGAGGAGATGCTGCGCCAGCGCTATCAGGGCGTCAAGAACGAGGAGGGCGTCTGGATTACGCCCGCATTCCCCAAGCTCATCTATGTTCTCGAGGAGGACAACATCCGTGAGGGCACGCCCTACTTCTATCTGACCAAGCTGGCCGCCAAATGCACCGCCAAGCGGATGGTCCCCGACTACATCAGCGAGAAGAAGATGCTCGAGTACAAGGTGGACAAAAACGGCGAAGGCCACTGCTACACCTGCATGGGCTGCCGCAGCTTCCTGACCCCCTATGTGGATGAGAACGGCAAGCCCAAGTATTATGGACGCTTCAACCAGGGCGTTGTCACCATCAACCTACCTGATGTGGCGCTGTCCTCCGGCGGCGACATGGATAAGTTCTGGAAAATCTTTGACGAGCGTCTGGAACTGTGCCACCGCGCCCTTCAGTGCCGCCACAACCGCCTCAAGGGTACGCTGTCCGATGCGGCGCCCATCCTGTGGCAGTACGGCGCACTGGCCCGCCTGAAGAAAGGCGAGAAGATTGACAAGCTGCTCTACGGCGGTTATTCCACCATCAGCCTGGGGTATGCGGGTCTTTATGAGTGCTGCAAGTATATGACCGGCCGCAGCCACACCGACCCCGCCGCCAAGCCCTTTGCACTGGAAGTCATGCAGCACATGAACGACAAGTGCCAGGAATGGAAGAAGGCCGAGAACATCGACTATTCTCTCTACGGCACCCCGCTGGAATCCACGACCTACAAGTTCGCCAAATGCCTGCAGAAGCGCTTCGGCATCATTCCGGGCATCACCGACCGCAACTATATCACCAACAGCTACCAAGTCCATGTAACCGAGCAGATTGACGCGTTCACCAAGCTCCAGTTTGAGAGTGAGTTCCAGCGTCTGTCCCCCGGCGGCGCCATCAGCTATGTTGAGGTGCCCAATATGCAGGACAACCTTGAAGCGGTCATCCGGGTCATTCAGTTCATCTATGACAACATCATGTATGCCGAACTGAACACCAAGAGCGACTACTGCCAGGTCTGCGGCTATGACGGCGAGATCAAGATTGTGGAGGATGACGGCAAGCTGGTTTGGGAGTGCCCGCACTGCCACAACCGCGACCAGAACAAGCTCAACGTTGCCCGCCGCACCTGCGGATACATCGGCACCCAGTTCTGGAACCAGGGCCGCACCGCCGAGATTAAGGACCGCGTTCTGCACCTGTAATCAGCGGCTAACAAAAGCAAAACAAAAATCACCACCCATGCGGGTGGTGATTTTTTTATTTTATAAATCCGGAAGAATCCGCTCAGAGCGGCAGGAACTGAAGCACGATGCCGACGCAGGCACCGCACCCCCAGAGCAGGCCGGTCATGAAGAGGTTCTGCTTCCAGCTGGGATTGACGCGCCAGAGCACGGCCAAGCCGATGCCGGCGCCGGCGGTAAGGCCCGCCATAAAGCTGCCGAAGGTGATGGCGCCTTCCATGTAAAGCTGCGCGAGCAGCACACTGGCGGCGCAGTTGGGAATCAGGCCGATGAGCGAAGCCAGCATGGGCTGGAAGGGACCCATCCCGCTCAGCAGTGCCGTGATGGCATCCTGCCCGACCAGCTCAAACACCAGACCGATGAGGAAGCTGAACAGCAGAATGAAGGCGAAGATTTCCAGCGTATGGCGAAGCGCGGCCAGGAAGATGCCGCTGTGCTGCTCATGTTCCTCATGGCAGTCCACCTCATCGGCGTGGCCCGCATAGCCGCCGTAAAGGCTTTGCGGCAGCACGCGGCGGAGCGGCACATCCAGCAGAAAGCCGGCTGCCATGCCGAAAATCACCTTGAGCACGAGCAGAAGCACCAGCGTGCCCCACATTCCCGGCTCGGCGGCAAGCAGCGGGATTGCCTCATCGGAAGTCGCCACAAAAACGGCCAGAAGCGTTCCAGGCGTGATGACCCGGCTTGCGTAGAGGTTGGAGGCCACTGCCGAAAAGCCGCACTGGGGTACACAGCCAAGCACGGCGCCCGGCACAAAGCCCCAGCGTCCGCCGCCGGCCAGTGCGTTCTCGATGCGCTGACCGTGGTGGCGTTCCAGCCATTCAATGAGAAGATAGGCGAGATACAAAAACGGCAGCATTTTGACGCCGTCAATCAATGCGTCCATCAGGACGTCCAAAAACAGTTCCATAAAACTCCTTATAGCTATGAGAGAACGTGGTATCGGGGCATACGGCCGCCGTTTTCCGGTCAAAGGGCAATGCCAGGAAAGGCAGAACTTGCTTGTCAGAAAACGCGGATTGAATGATTATTTTTTTGATTTTTCAAAGGATTTGAGCAGGCGCAGAGCCTCACGCACTTTCTCCTGCGGGATGCGGGAGCGGAAGCGCTCCATACTGCGGGAGGAAAAGGGGACTTCATCGGTAAACGTCTCAAAGCCTAAGAAATATTGCAGATACGGACTTTCCCGAATCAGTGCGATGGTCTGGCGGTCCGTAGCGTGATAGGCAGCCCGGATAATCAGGCTCCCGTAGGCCATCCGCGCCGGAATCGCGATTTTGCCCCCGGCGGAGAAATTCTCACTGTATTCCTGCTCAAAACGGTCCCAGTCAATGGCCTGAGCCAGACGGACCCAGCGGTTTTGTTCCACAAGTTCCCCGTGATAGGGCGGCAGATAATCATAAATGCTCATCTGCTGCTGATTGGCGCGATACATGAACGATCACCCTTTTTTCGCACGATACGTTTTATTCCGGCACACAGAATCAATAGCGCTGAATCATCGGGAAGACCAGCGCCATCACAGCCCAAGCCGCCTGATAAAGTGCCACGGCAGGCAGCGGCAGCGAGGTCAGGCCGCCGGCCAGTGCCATAATCAGCGCCAGCACACAGCCAATCAGCACCGAGCAGGTCAGCACGGTCGAAGCCTTGTGTTCGCCCTCAGCGGCACCGGCGGCAGCTTCAAGCCCGCCCACAAAGCTGGCAAAACTGCCGAGGTGGAGCATATTGCCCTCGCTCTCGGGCAGCCAGGCCACAGCGGGTTCCAGCGCGGCGCGTTCCTTGCCGGAAAGCACCTTGACCGTGCCCACGGGCAAATTGTAAGCGGTCTGGAGCAGTGCCTCATCGCAGTTGAAATCATCGCAGTCCACAATGAGGGACAGGCCCGAACGGCGCAGTGTCTCGAGCACGGCGGCGGTATCGGGATCACTCTGATACGAAACCTGGAACATACTGAACAGATTGCCGGAAACCGCAAGGTAAATCACCCGGCGCTGGTTGACGGTATGACGGCGCTCGTATTCCATGGACGGCAGTTTGACATCATAGCGGTCCATCAGGCGGCGGGAGCCGATGAGCACCCGCTCACCGTTGATCCAACCGACATAGCCCATGCCGTTGACGGTCTCAAAGTCGTCTACCTTGCACAGCAGCTTGCGGTTGTCGCCCGTCATGCTGAGGAACACATCCCGCAGCGGCGTATCCGCGCCCGCGAGCATCGAGGCGGAGTAGATGATGGCAAGGTCGATGTCCTCCTTGCGCACGGGCTTGATGCCGCACAGCGCAATGCAGCCCTTGGGGAAAAGATCCCGTGCCGTGACCTGAAGCACATTGACACGGCCCAACTGACGGATGTCCTTCCAGCCGGGAATGACAGCGCCAATCTGTGCGGCGCTGCGCTGCATGAGCCGCCGGGGCACTGCCGAGATCAGCGTGCTGGCCACCGGGGCGCACAGGCAGAGCATGGCTGCCAGAACGCTGACGGCCATGCCGCCGTCCCTGCGGTAGAGAAGGGTAAAGACAAAGGCTGCCAGCGAAGCCCCCGCCACAAGGCGGGCAAACTGCTGCTGGTTTCTATCGGAAGTTCCTTTGGCGGCACTTCCGGCCAGGAAGCCTTTGAGCAGGCGGGTGGGACGGCTGACCAACACGTTGGGGCGCGGCTCGGCAAGGCCGTTCGTCACAGTACGCAGCACGGCCGAATCCCGCAGCCGGTAGGCGACCGCATGGTCCACCCCGGCGCTGACAAGGGCAAAATTATCCCGCACGGTTTTTGCGTCCATCATCTTGCCCAGCGCATTTCCGAACAGCAGCAGCGCCGCAGGGCCGGCCATCAGGCAGAGTTTTGTCTCGTTATACCATTCCGGGCGTGCAAGGAAAGCAATGCACTGTGCGGCGGCAGCAAGGGCGGCAAGGGCGGGCATCGTGTCCGCCGTAGCACCTTTCTTGAGGTTGAAAAGTCCCACAATGCCGTGCACCAGCGTCTGCCAGCACAGCGCACAGCAGACAGCGAGCAGAATCAGCATCGTGACCATCAGCGCGGCACTGCCGGCGGCGGGATCAAGTGCGGCGGGCAGCGGGATGCTCGAGCTGGCAGCGGCGGTGCCCAGATAGATCATCACGGCAGCTGCTGCGGCAGATACGACCGCGGCGATGGTATGCCAGAGCACACGGTTGTCCAGTTCTTTGCGCACCGCAGGGGCATCCTCGGCGCTCTCATACTCATGGTGGTGTGCGGATTCATCCGGCGAATCCGCAAAGGGCGCCTCACCGCCGGGAACACTCTCATCCTCCGGCGTTCCGGCAAGGCGGGTGCGGCGGGACTTAGCAGGGCGCGGCGCGGCCTCGGGAACTTCCTCGCTCTCGGGGTTTGTCAGGATGCGGGCCGCTTTGTCAAAGCGGTCCTCCTCGGCGCCGCGCTGCGGCTCAATATTGATGGACTCCTCAATGCTGCGGACAAATTCCGCCGTGTCCGGCTTTTCCTCGACCTGCGGGCCAAGAATCACATCAAGATCCGTATCCTCGTGTGAGGAAGCAGGTTCGCTGCGGGGCGCGGTTTGCTCCACGCCGTCCGCAATCTCGGTCAGGCGGACCTGACCGGTGAGGGTCTGGGCGACCTCGCGGGGCAGTTCCTCAAAGGTATCCCCCGCATGGCTGTCAGGCTCCGGCGCGGCAGTGCGGGCGGATGCTTTTCGCTGCGGCGCGGCAATGCCAAGGCCTGCGAGGAAGCTGGCGGTATCTTCCGCTGCCTGGTCCCCCTGGAGTTCCTGGGTAAAGCCCGTCACCGTATCCTCCGCCCGCGGTTCCTGGCGGGGCGTAACCTGCTCGGTGGGGGTCATGACCGGCTCGCCGACCGGTTCTGTTCTGCTGCGGGGCGGTTCCGGGCGGGGGAACTTCTTCTCTCTCTGTTTGCGGGGGGTAAATTCAACGGTATCCCGTTTTTTGCGGTAAATCGTGGAAGTTGGTTCCGGCGCGCGCGGCGCAGGTTCCGGGACGGGCTCCGCCGAAGGCGCCGGACGGGGTTCGGGCTGCGGTTCAAACGTCTGGGAGCTTTCCGTCTCGTCCGGCTCTGCCTGATCGTCATCGGGCAGGTCAAACGCAATGCCGGGGCGCTCCTCCGTATCCTCCTGCGGGGGGACTGTCTCTTCGGTCTGACCGGTCAGAATGCCGGCATCCTCTGCCTCCTGAATCTCCTCGTCCGTCTCTTTACGTGAGCCGAACATTCGCTGGAAAAGACCCGGCTTTCTCTCCTTGACAGGGCGCTCGGGTTCTTCCTGTTCCATCGCATCCTGCGCAGGGGGTTCATTGCGGTAGGAGAAATTGATGGGGGTAAACTCCCCGGTATCGGCTGCGCTGCTCAGCCCAAAAATTCCCTTCTTTTTGCGGCCTGGATCGCGCAGGTGGCCTTTCTCATCGGGAACAACCGCAGCGCTCTTCTCAAAAAAGTTCTGGAACTGCTCCTTGCCCACATTGAGTGCCTCGGTATCGGCACCGCCATCGGCAGACATCTTTTTGAGGAAGCCTTTGATGATGCTCGTGCGGGTGGTGTCCCCCGCCTCGGCATCTGCCGGCAGGGGCGTCTGCGGTGCGGCTTCCTCACGCACGGGCGTTGGCTGCGGGGCCGGTGCAGGCTGCTTGGCCGGTGTACCGCTGCGCCGCGGTGCGTCACTGCGGGGTGCCGCCGGCGCGGGCTGTGCCGAAGCGTTCTTTACGTTTTGTATATTTTCTTCTTTTTTAACAGTCTGTTCTTCCGGCACTGGTTTTCTGGACGCCGGGCGGACAGGTGTCTGTTTTGTTTTGGTTGCGCGGAAGATGGGCAGATCCCCCAGCAGGTCGTCCAGAATGGTGGTGGAGAACCGGTCCGCGGCAGGGCCATCCCCCGCATTGAGTTTGACATCCGGCAGATCCTCTTTCTGGATAGGGCCGAGTCCGGTATCCTGCCCGGCAGAACTGCCGTGCGGGTCCATGCCGATGCTTTGCAGAATGGCATCCACCTGACGGTCGGTCACGCCGGTGCGGATGTCGCGCTCCGCCTGCTCGCTGCTCAGTTCCCTGAGGATCTGATCCACCGAATCTTTTGTACGTTTGGTTGGCATTTTACATTCTCCCCTTATGATTCGGGACGGTTCGTTTACCGGCGGCACTCCATGATATGATACATCAGGATGCCCGCCGCCACGCTGACATTATAGCTGTCCACGCCGGTCTCGCCTCCGGCCATCGAAAGGGTCACGGCACCGTCACAGAGTTTGCGCACCAGCGCGCCCGGTCCGGCCCCCTCACTGCCCAAGACCAGCGCCACAGGGCCGGAGAGGTCGGTGCGCTCAAGCGGTTCGCCGCCCAAGTCGGCACAGTAGACGAAGATATTCTTTTCTTTCAGCTGACGGATGGTCTGGCTCAGATTGGCAACCCGTGCCACCGGGATGCGGGCCGCTGCGCCGGCACTGGATTTCATGACCGTACCGGTGATGCCCACGCCGCCGCGCTTGGGGATAATGACCCCATGCGCACCGCACAGCAGTGCAGAACGCAGGATGGCACCGAGGTTATGCGGATCCTCCACGCCGTCACACAGAACGAGGAACGGCGGCTCGTTTTTCTCCCGCGCTGCGGCGAGGATATCCTCGACCTCGGCATACTGGATGCGGGCCGCCCAGGCAGCCACGCCCTGATGGTCCGCAGTGCCGCAGAGCTTTTGCAGCTTGCCCGCCGGCACGCGCTTGACCACCGCGCCGGCCTGACGGCCCAGCGCCGTGAAGTATCCGGCCGCACGCGGCTCCATGGAATCCGATACCATCAGGGTATCCACTCCCGCACCGTTTTTGAGCAGTTCGGTCACAGGGTTCTTGCCCCACACGAGAGTTTCGGGCTTTTCCTCCGCCTTCGCGGGGGTCATTTTATTGTCACGTTCCGGCATTTCTGCCCGTTTTCTGTTGTCCATCTGTTCTCCCTCATCCGTTTTGACGCAGTGATAGAATTATACAGATACAGTATAGCACAACCCCCGCACTTTTGTCACCTGTTGTTTTGCGTCAAAAGTGCAGATTTTTCGTCACGATTCGACCCCGTTTTTTCGTCAGCTCGCTGTTTATACAAAATGTACTGGAAAAGTTTTTCTCGTGCAGTGTTGAAAACCCTGTTGAAAGCGTGGAAAACCCGTTTGTCAAGCGGGTTTTCCACAATTTTGGATGTGGTTTTCCACAAGTTGTGGAAAACCTTTCAACATAACGGAGCGGATAAACCGCTCTGTCAAGTGGGCAAACTACTCATTTTATGCAGAGTTTTTCGGTCATTTTATAAAAATAATGCCGGAAAAATCCGTGGCGCGGACAACGGGAAAAGTTTTCCCCAACGGGGTTGTGGACAAAGGTCGAAAAGGTCATACGGGGATTTTTGTCCTTTGTGCGGGCAGGTCTTTTTGCCCCCCTCATCCGTTCATCTGAGGGTGAGCGGCGTTCCACCAGTCGGCTATGGCACGCATGACCGGTGCCGCGTTGGAGCCTCCGCCCCCGTACTCAAGGACAATCGCCGCGGCAAACTGTGCATCGTCCGCTGGGCCGTAACCGATAAGGACCGAGTTTGTGTAATGCGTGCCGTTTGCCATCCTTGCGGGCAGCTGCGGGCTGCCGGTCTTGCAGGCCAGCGGAATGGGTGACTCCCGCAGCACGCGGAGTGTTTCGGCCATCTGTTTCATGCCCTCCCGGATGGGTGCAAACACCGCTTCGCCGCCCGGTGCGCAGGAAAGTTCGGTATTTTCCCACTGCCAGACGCAGTTTCCCTCGCTGTCCAGTGCTTTCTCGGCAAAATGAAGTGCCGGGCGGCTCCCGCTGCGGGCAAGTGAGCAGGCGTAGGCGGCCAGCTGCGCCGGCGTGACAGCGGTGTTGCCCTGCCCGATTGCCGCCATAAGGGCGAGGCCCGCCTGGTAGTTTTCATCCTCTGACCAGGTCAGCGTCCCCGCCGCTTCGGGCAGTTCCGCGCCGGTCGGAACGCCAAGGCCCAATAGCTGTGCCGTGGAAGAAAACCCGTCCATGCCGAGGCGCCGCCCCACATCGTAAAAATAAATGTTGCAGCTCTGCCGCAGCGCCGTGAGCAAATCCACCGTGCCGCTGTGGCCAAGCTGAAGGCAGCGCGGCTGGTAGCCGGCATAATACAGGTACCGTCCCGTGCAGCTGACAGTGCTGTTCGGCGTGATGAGCCCCGCCGCCAGCGCCGCGGCGGCCACGGCAGGCTTGAACGCCGAGCCGGGCGCATACAGCCCCGTAAGCGTCCGGTCCACAAGCGGGGCACCGGGGTCGGATGCAAGTGCCGCATAGTTTTGCCGCCACTGCACAAGGTCATAATCCGGCAGGCTGACCGCCGCAAGAACCCCGCCGGTGGCCGCATCGACCACGACAGCGGCAGCCGCCCGCACTTCTTTTCCTTTGCCGGCCGGTTTGGTGGTGCGCAAAGTCTCCATCTGTGCAAGGAGCGCCTGACGCACAACTCTTTGCAGGTCAGCATCAAGTGAAAGGACCAGTGTGTTCCCTTCCTGCGGTGTGCTGGTGAGCTCCTCGCACCGTGCACCGGTGCTGCGGTCCGCCGTCACTGTCAGCGCCCCATCCTGACCGCGAAGAAGTTCCTCATAGGCGGCCTCAACGCCCCACTGTCCAATCTCGGCATCCATCGCAAGACCGGAATCCTGAAGATTCTGCCACTGCTCAGCGGTCATGGGTCCAGTCGCACCGAGCAGATGCGGTGCCGCCGACCCGGCTGGCCATGTGCGCTGTCCCCGGGCCGTGAGGGCAACCGCACCGCTCTGGGGCAGTCCCGATGCAAGCAGGGCGGCACGCTGTTCTTCGGTGATGGAGGACGCAAGCGGCATCTGCCCGGCCGAAACGGCAGAACAAAAGGCGGCAAGCTGTGTTTCCACATCCTTGCCGCCCAATCCGAGCTGATGAAGAGTTGTCAGTGTTGTTTCCAAGTCGGTACCCGGCGGAGCCGGAACACAGAGTGAAAGGGAGTAAACCGCCGTATCCTGTGCAAGCACCGTACCATTGCGGTCGGTAATACTGCCGCGAGCGGCCGGCAGCGTCACCGTATAGCGGGTTTGACCGGCCTGGGTGACTTTTTCGGCATAATGGTCGGCCATGACGAACTGCATCCAGATGAGCCGCACCAAAAAGAGCGCAAATACCGCCGCACAGACTGCCAGCAGCAGCCGGATGCGGAATTTTCCGTTTTTCTTCATGGTGCCCTCCCTCCCCGCTCCCCGAGCAGGCCGTTGTTTTGCTTTCTTATTATACATCATCCGATATGATTTTGCCAGCCTGCACAAAATAGAGATAGTCATCCGTCCGCGCCGTGTCGGTGAGGGGCAGGCAGGCAGTCAGGCCGGAAGGCTCGGTCACGGGAAGTTCGGCGGCCGTCCCGACCCAGTATTCGCCCTGCGCCGTGACCGCGATATCCCCCACCGACACCGCACAGCCGCGCGGCAGTTCCGTGAGGCAAAGCGTTCCGCCGCGGGATTCGAGCAGTCCCAGCGCTCCGTTGATCCGGCAGGGCACCGCCCCGGCCCCGGTGCCGGCCAGTTCCACGGTTCCGTTTTTCGCTGTCATACCGCAGAATCTGCCGCCGCGGTCAAGCACCGCCGCGCCCGGTGCCAGGCGCTGTGCGGGAAGGAACCCGCCGGGCCACCGCAGTGCGGTCTGCACAGGGTCCCATACCTCGTCCTGCGCCGCACCGCTGCCAATCAATTCCCGCAGCGCGGCGTTCTCCTCGGCATCATCGGCGTGGGCGGCAAGGCGCACGCGAAGGGCAAAATTTTCCTCCCGCAGTGCGGATGCCTGCTCAAGATAGTGCACCGCAAGGGCATCACTGATTCGCCGGGGCAGCGCAAGGCCCCGCACAGCCGACACCGCCGCAAGCCCCGCTGCCGCTGCCGCAAGGCATCCCGCTAAGCGCAGCATCCAGCGGCTTCGGCGCTGGGGCTTACGGCAGGCAAAATCCAGCCCTTTCCGCATGACCGCTCACCTCCCGCTCCAGTGTATTCCTCCGCGCGCCCGGGTAGACTTTGCCGCGAAACCTGTTATAATAAAAGCGGACCGTCCCCGGCGAACGCCGCTGCGGGCGGCGATGAACCGTTCGGCTATCGAACGCCGAACACGCAAAGGAGTTTTACTATGTCTGCCAAGCTGCTTGTTTTAGATATTGACGGTACCCTGCGTCCCCGGGGTGAAGAACGAATCCCGGCGCCGAACGCCGCTGCTCTGCGTGCCGTGCAGAAAGCGGGCGTCAAGCTCGCCATTGCCACAGGGCGCTGCCGCGCGGAAGTTCCCGCTCGGATGCTGCGGGGCGTGCGGCCGGATTACTGGATCTGCGCGTCCGGCGCACAGGTGCTTGACGCATCGGGCAGTGAGCTGTACACCGCGCGCATGACCTCCGAGGAGATGTATGCGCTGGTGGATTTCTGTGAGGATTACGAGTACCCGCTGGGCTTCGGTTTTTCGGACGGCGGGTATGTGTACCTTGACTATCCCGCTTTCTGTGAACAGGGGCTGACCGGTGCATCGGGGATCAGCCTGCGGGACGGTGAGGACCAGGACCGTCACCTGCTCGATATGCCCTTTGCGGCGTTCGGCATCCTGCCCGAGGAGGGTATTGACCGCTTCAAGGAGAAATACGGCTACCTTGGCCTGCAGTTCCTTTATTACCATGGGCAGGGATGCGATATCCTGCGCCCCGGGCAGGACAAGGCGGTTGGCCTGCGCCGCCTGCTTGACACCCTTGGCCTTGCGCCCGAGGACTGCGCCGCCGTGGGCGATGGTGCCAACGATGCCGGGATGCTCGCATTGGCGGGTCAGTCCTGGTGCATGAAGGGCGGCGCCCCCGCGGCTTTGGCGGCTGCCAAGGCGGAAGGCCCCGACGCCGCGCCGGACGGCGCTGCCCAGATTTGCCGCACACTTTGGCCGGAGGTCTTTGCCGGGGAGGATGCACTTTGAGCGGCAAAGCACCGCGCACCGCTGTCGGCCCGGGATTTGCCCCGCTGTGCGGGGAGAAGGCCAATGCGCTGATTCTTGGCAGTTTCCCCAGTCCCAAAAGCCGGGCACAGAGTTTTTACTACGGTCACCCGCAGAACCGATTCTGGCCGCTCATGGCCGAACTGACCGGCGAGCCCGTGCCCGCGTGGGAAGATCTTGCCGCAAAGCGCGCCATTATCCTTAATCACGGCCTTGCGGTTTGGGATGTGATTGAGCGCTGCACCATCTGCGGTGCCTCGGATGCGTCCATCCGGGATGCCGTGCCCAATGACCTTGCCGCGCTGATTGAGCGGCTGGGGGTGCAGGCGGTTTTCTGCAACGGAACGGCCGCCGGGCGGCTTTATGAGAAATATGCACTGCCCCTCACCGGCCTGCCCGCCGTCACACTGCCCTCGACAAGCCCGGCCAACGCGGCATGGAGTGCCGAGCGGCTGCGGCAGGTCTGGGGCGATGCGCTTACCCCCTTTGTGAACAAAGAGTAAAACACGCAAAAAATGGTTTTTTCCGCTCCCTTTCAGGGCAAAAATTGTTTGCAATGCGGCCAAAGGTGCATTATAATAAAGCTGTATATCCTCAACCGGAAACAAAGGAGTTTTTCCATGAGCAAATGGATTGAAAAGCGTTCCAAACCCGTACTGCCTATCTATCTGGCGGCGCTGGTCTGGCCGATTGGCGCGCTGATTTTGCCGCCCTACCGGATGGTCAATCTGGTGATTCTGGCCGCTGTGAGTGCCGCCGTCTACTTTGTGGCCGCTCGGTTCTGCCCTGTGCGCGTCACGCGGATCGAAATGCCCTACGCCACCGGCAGCGAGGATACCGATGCAATGCTCAGCGGGATTTCCGCTAATCTGGACGCGCTGCACAAACTCAATGACAATATTCCCGATGCGGAACTTTCCCGCCAGCTGGACCGTATGGAGAAGGCGGGGCGCGGCATCGTGCAGGCGGTCGAGCAAAAGCCTGACAAGGCTCGCTCGGTGGACCGGTTTGCCCGGTATTATCTGCCCGAAGTGCTGCGCATCATGAGTTCCTATGTGGCCATGGAGCAGGGCGGCATCCAGGGCGAAAACGCCGCGCAGATTCTCGGCGAAGTGCGCCGCAACGCGGAAACGATGGCCACCGCCTTTGAAAATCAGCTTGACGCGCTCTATTCCGCTGAGGCAATGGATATCTCGACCGACATTGAGGTGCTTGACAATATCCTGAAAAGTCAGAACCTGGCAAAATAACTGCCAAAGCCGTTCAAAGCAGCTTGCATTATATATAATATAATTAAAGAGGAAGAAAGGAATGACCTGACATGGCTGACATCGAATTTGATCTGAACGTTCCCGCCGCCCCCTCCCTGACGCTGGACGCGGAGCCTGCCGCGCCCACGCTGACCCTTGATCCCGAGGCGGACGCCAAGGTAGTGGAGGAGGCCAAGAAGGCCACCCCCGTTTCTGTGGAGGATACGCCGCTCACCCCCGAAGAGCAGAAGATGGTGGAGGACTTTGCCGACAAGATTGATCTGTCCAATTCCCAGATGATTCTTCAGTATGGTGCGGCAAGCCAGAAAAAGCTGAGCGAATTTTCCGACACCGCGCTCTCCCGCGTGCGCACCAAGGACATGGGCGAGACCGGCAAGCTGATTACTGACCTGATCAGCGAACTGCAGGGCTTTGACGCCACTGAGGAGAACAACCAGAAAGGTATTTTTGGCTTCTTTAAGAAGAAGGCCAATGACCTTTCGGAGTTGAAAACCAAGTACGACAAGGCGGATGTCAACGTTGAGCGCATCAAGGCACAGCTTGAGGATCATCAGGTTGTACTCATGAAGGACATTGCCATGCTCGACAAGATGTACCAGCTCAACCTTGTCTATTTCAAGGAGCTGAGTATGTATATTCTGGCGGGCCGCAAAAAGCTCGAGCAGGTCCGCAGCACAGAGCTCAAAGAAGCACAGGAGAAAGCCCAGCGCACCGGTCTGCCCGAGGATGCGCAGGCCGCCCGCGATCTGGCCGACCAGTGCGACCGCTTTGAGAAAAAGCTCTATGACCTTGAATTGACCCGCAACATCTCCATCCAGATGGGTCCGCAGATCCGCCTCATCCAGTCCAATGACACGATGATGGCTGAGAAGATTCAGACCACCATTCTCAACACAATTCCTCTTTGGAAGAACCAGATGGTTCTGGCGCTTGGCATGGCGCACAGCCAGCAGGCCATGCAGGCCGAGCGCGCCGTGACCGATGCCACCAATGAACTTCTGCGCAAGAACGCTGCCACCCTCAAGCAGGGCACCGTTGAGATTGCCAAGGAATCCGAGCGCGGCGTGGTGGATATTGAAACGCTCAAGCAGACCAACCAGGAGCTCATCAGCACGCTGGACGAGCTGAACAAGATTCGTGCCGACGGCAAGGCCAAGCGCGCCGCCGCCGAGCAGGAACTGGGCCGCATTGAAGGCGAGCTGAAACAGAAACTGCTGGAAATCAACAGCTGACACTGCGCCCTTTATTCGGCGCATGACCCGATTCAGGAGTAACCCATGCAACTGGAACAGAATGAAACGTTTGAGATTAAAGGTCCCCAGCTTGAGGTTCTGGGTGAGGCGGAGAGCAAACTGCCTGCCCCCGCCCGCAAGCGCCCTGTGGCTGCCGCCGTTCTGGCTGCGGCGGTCCTGCTGTCGGTGTTCGGCATCGGCGGGGCCAAACTCAAAGGGGAATACAAGGATGTGTCCGCCGTCTACACCGAGCAGGTTGACCGGCACGGCAACGGGATTCAGGGGGATTTTGCCGTTCTTCTGGACGATGCCGCCAGCCTGACCCGCCAGTGCCAAAAGGCACTGGGCGAGTCGAGTGCCGAGTGTGCCGCCGTGACTGAACTGGTGGACCGCTGGGAATCGACGCCCGTCTCCCCTGCCGCCCAGTATGAGGTTTTCACCGAACTGAACGGTGCGGTGGATGTCATGTACGGTGCGGCGCGCATGGCTGCGGACGGTGAGACGCTTGCCCGCATTGAGAGTCTGGACGCCAGCTATGTGAGCAACCAGTCCATTTTGGAGCGGGAGATTGCCCAGAACTACACCCCCGCCGCGCAGAGCTACAATGAAACGGCCGGGCAGTTCCCCGCCAGTCTGATTGCCCCGCTGTGGGGCGTGGGTGAGGCGGAACTGTTCGCGCCCCAGTAAATCCCGGCATTGTCCCGCCGGATAAGGAGGGTAAAACTTGCATCTTCACAAAAAACTGTGCGCTGTGGCTGCGGCCGCGCTGGCTTTTTCCGTTTTCGCATCCGTTCCGGCTGCTGCGGAAACCCCCGCCGGGCTGCGTTCCGACAGTTGTGTGGCGGATAATGCCAACATCCTGAACAGTGACACCGAAACCTATATCACCAACCTGACCGTCGCCCTGCAGGAAGCCTGCGGCGCCCAGATCGGCGTCTACACGACCGAGTATATCGGCAACGACACGATGGAAGGCTACGCCTACGAGGTGTTCCAGGCCTGGGGGCTTGGTTCATCCAGCGAGGATAACGGCCTGCTGCTGCTCCTCGCCACCGGGGAGGACAACTACTGGGCCACCCCCGGTGAGGGACTGGAAAACGCCTTCACCGGAAGCACGCTGAGCGATTTGCTCTATGACAATCTGGAAAGTTCCTGGGTCAAACAGGATTATGACACCGGCACCCGCAAAACCGTTCTGGCCATGTCGGAGCGCATTGCCGACTACTATAACCTGAACCTTGACCTTGACGCCATTGCGGAAGGCCGGGTCACGGCGGACGGAACAGCCGTAGAGCAGGCACCGGCCCAGAAGAAATCTTCCGGTATCGGAGGAATGCTTATGACCGTACTGATTTTGACCATCGTGGTGATTGTCCTGATTGCCCTGTTCACCCGCCCGCGCGGACCTCGCGGACCTCGTGGACCTCGCGGACCCCGCGGGCCGAGGGTTGTCTTCTACAACTCGCCCCGTCCGCGCCGCAGACGCCGCAGCCCGCCCCCGCCGCGCGGAGGCCCCGGTCCCGGCGGCTTTGGCGGTAATCCCGGCGGACCCCGCCCGGGCGGCGGGAGTTTCCGTTCCGGCGGCGGTGCATCCCGCGGCGGCGGCGCAGGGCGCAGCTTCTCAGGCGGCAGCCGCAGTTCCGGTTCCCGCAGTTCCGGCTCCCGCAGCGGCGGATTCCGTTCCGGCGGCGGTTCCTCCCGCGGAGGCGGCGCTGGACGCCGGTGCTAAATCTGCCGCGCCCAGTCCCAATCGGATTAAAATTCATCTCTACATAGAGTTTTTATCCCGCATAAAGGCGGCCAAAAAGGCTTACGAAAATAACGATGCCTGGTCAAAAACCGGCATCGTTATTTTTTACTACCGAAACAGGGGATTTTTCTTACGGCATGTTCCCAAAAATTTTTCTCTTATTGAATAGATTTCCGAACAACTATTGAAAAAAGCATGATTATCCTTCAGAATAATGAGTATACACGCCGCAAATTGTATCTGAAAGAAAGGAAAAAGATTTATGGTTAAAACGATTGCCATTGTAAGTCTTTCATCCGGTACGTTGGGAGAACCTTTTATCAAATTCGAGCTTGATTTAGGGCTTAAAAGATTGAATGAGTATGGAGTCAACGTCAAATTCATGCCCCACGCGCTCAGTGGAGCGGACTATCTAAAAGCGCATCCGGAAAAGCGGGCCGAAGATTTGATTGCGGCTTTTCGTGATGATGATGCTGATATGATCCTGTGTGCTATCGGCGGCGATGACACATATCGTCTGCTCCCATACTTATTTGAGCATGATGAACTCAAGCAGGCCGTAACGCAGAAAATCTTCCTCGGTTTTTCGGATACGACCACGAACCACTTTATGCTCAACAAATTGGGAATAAAGACCTTCTACGGGCAGGCATTTTTGCCCGACGTCTGCGAGTTAGCAGATGAGATGCTCCCGTACACAAAGCACTACTTTGAGGAACTGATTGCCACTGGTCGGATTTCCCAAATAACGCCCAGCCCCGTTTGGTATGAAACAAGGGAAATTTTCAATGAATCCGAACTTGGCAAAACGATGCCGTCCCATACAGATACCGGTTTTGAACTTCTTCAGGGCAGTCCTGTCTTTGAGGGGAAAATTCTGGGCGGCTGTATTGATACCATTTTCGATATGTTTGATAACGAGCGCTATGCAGACTCCGCGGAACTGTGCGGGAAATACAGGCTGTTTCCCTCCGCCGAAGAATGGCAGGGGCATATTTTACTGCTTGAAACAAGCGAAGAAAAAATGTCCCCGCAAAAGTACGAAAAAGCCCTGCTTGAACTAAAAAAGCGCGGTGTTTTTGATGCGGTCAGCGGCGTGCTTATCGGGAAGCCCATGAACGAATGGAATTTTGATGAATACCGGCGGATCCTTGTCAAAGTCATTGACAATCCAAACCTGCCTGTCGTGTGCAACATCAATGTTGGCCATGCTATGCCGAGATGTATTATCCCGTTTGGCGTTCACGCTGTGGTCAATGCAGACAAACAGACGATAACATTTTGAGGAAAAGCTGTTATGTGCAATCATACTGAATTTTGAAAATTCACGATGGATGCACACAGAGCCTCACCATAACAGATAACAAACCGATAAAAGCGAAACAGGCATGACAAAATCATGCCTGTTTCTTGCTGTTTACCTATTGCCGCCTCATAGCCCGCCGAGCATTTGCACGGCTGCTGTTACCGTCAGCCCTTCATTTACAGATGAAGGCGCTTATGGAACTCCGTCATCAAAGTGCGGCCCTTGAATATGACAAGACCGAGGAAGGTTACCACGCTGATGACCATGCAGAGCCACCACGCAACAGACGGCTCCGTGTTCTGTTTGAAGAACAGCACAATGTAAGGCACAACACCCACAATCATGTTGAGCAGCAGGTAGACCATTGCATTCTCGGTCACGCCGCTGCGCACAAAAGCAAAGATAAAGTTGAGGATGAGCGCCGCACAGCACAAAATCGGAACAACATAGTCGATTGCCGCGCCGGTCCAGCCAAAGGTCCAATCACAGAACAGTGCAAGAAGCGAAGCACCCACCAGAATCTGGAAAATCAGACGCGGCGCGTTTTTTCGGCCATGAAGGAGTGCGTGCAGCAGCGCAAGCACCGCCGCCGAGCCGGCCAACACCAGAACGCTCCAATGGTAGTGCGGTGTTTGGAGAAGCAAAAAATCCACCGATGCACTGACCGCCGTGCCCGCCAACAGGAAAAAGGCAATCAGCTTGACCACCAGCGAAGCGCGGCGCATCGGCGGCTCAACGGCAGGGTAGCGGGCAGGTTCGCCTTCCCCCACGAGCGGGCCCTGGCAAAGCGGGCAATACTGGCCGTCCCCGCCCACCTCAATATGGCAATACGGGCATTGTTTCATCCGAGCTGCACCTCCGTGGCTTCCAGCCTGATGTGCAGACCCTCGTCTGCCAAAATCCGGTAAAAGTTTTTGAGCACCGCCGTTCCCCGGTAGGCCGAAGTTGTACCTAACACCAAATCATCCTCATAAGAACAGACCGTTGTGAAAAGGGAGGGACTGCTGCAGTAGGCGCAGTACCCCTTGATGTAGGGTTTCAGCGGTTCCTGCACCTGAATACGTCCCATATTGGAGAGCGTCAGTGTGACTTTGTTCGACTCTAAGCGGTTGCCAATGTTGACGGCCACGTTCTTGATAAAGAGCGGCACCGGCTTGACGGCGGGGATATGCTCAAGCTTTTCAAATCCATTCATGCGTGCCATGACATTCTCACTGCGCAGAGCTTCCCGCAGCTTTCCGTCAAAGGCGCGGGCGAGGGTTTCCAGCGTTTCGCTTCCCTCAAAGACCCAGCTGACCCGGATGGAGTTAAAGAAGTTGCGCGCCGTATCCGAATCATAATAGTTGCGCAGATTGACCGGCAGGCTCACCGAAACCGCACGTCCCCGGTCCAGTGCGGGCATTTCACGGTAGACCGCGAGCATCTGTGCGGCGGCCAGGTAGCTTGTCAGCGTAACGTCCATTCCGCGCGCGCGTTCCAGCACCTCCGACACACGCAGGTGTCCCTCAAAGAACTGAACCTGGTCATAAGGCAGTTTCAGCCCGCGCATCCGGTAGACTTTTTTGCGGTTGATCGGATCCTCCTGACCCTCTCCCTTGCCGGTGTAGTGCTGGCGGAAGCTGTCCTGCCCGCTCTCCTCCTCGCTGGCGTGGTGGATTCCCGGCACGTTGGCCAATTCGGCGGGATGTTTCAGGCGAAGATAATTGCCGACCAGCGACTGCAAAAACATCATGCCGCCGTTGCCGTCGCTGAGAGCGTGGAACATCTCAACGTTGATGCGGTCACGGTAATAGCTGACGCGGTAGAGCAGATCATTTTTCAGTTCCCGGCCGTAGATCGCGGCACAGGGCGGCTGTGTTTCCGGCACGGCATGGGGCTGTTTATCGGTGGATTCCAGATAATGCCAGAAAAGTCCGCGGTGAAGTGTGACCTGAAACTGCGGGTATTCCCGCGCGGTGCGCGCAAGGGCAGTGTCGAGCAGGGCCGGGTCAACCTCCTCGTCAAGGGTACAGCTGACGCGGAACACACGCGGGTCGCGCCGCGTGACCGATGCTAAGAACACCTTGGCAACATTGTCCACTTTATACCATGTTTCGGGCAAAATCTTCACCCCCTTTCACTGCAAAAACAGTTCTCTTACAGCACGCTCTGCACAAAGCGGCCGATGCTCTCCATCGCGCGGGAAGCCTGCGGGACCGGCATCTGCTGGAAAACGTGCCAGCATTCCTCATAGACCTCGAGCACGGCGTGAACCTCCTGTGAGGCAAGGCGGTCACGCAGGGTTTCGGAATCGGAGCGCAGAATTTCGTTGGTGCCTACCTGAATCAGTGTCGGCGGCAGGCCGCGCAGATCTGCGTAAAGGGGCGAAAGCCGCGGGTCCGCCCAGTCCGGCATTTCTGCCTCTCCGCGGTAGGCGGTTCGGCAGGAGTTGATATAATCCGGTGTGAGCATGGGGTCCAGTTCCAGGCAGGTCTGATAACTTTCCCCCGTCATCGTCATGTCGGTCCAGGGGCTCATGAGGATCATTGCCCTCGGCTGACGCCGCCCCTGTTCCTTGATGGTCAGTGCAAGTTCAAGCGCGAGGTTTCCCCCGGCAGAGTCCCCGGCCAGAATGATTTCCTGTGCGCCGTAGCCCATATACATCAGATAATCCCAGACCCGCACGGCATCCTCAATGGCGGCAGGATAGGGGGATTCCGGCGCAAGGCGGTACTCAAAGCTCAGCACATCGCATCCGGACGCCAGTGCCAGCTTGCCTGCAAGCACGCGGGCGTAGGTCAGCTGACCACAGGTGTAGCCGCCGCCGTGGCAGTAAAGCACGACATGACGGCGGTCATGACCGTGGTTGACCTGCACCCATTCCGCCGAAACACTGCCGATAGTGAGCGGAGAGGTGCGGATGAGCAGGTTCGGCGCAGCAAGGCGGCCGAACAGTTCCTGTGCACTGCGCTGCCGCTCCAAATCTTCCGGCCGGGTGGACCCGGTGCTGGTCGCGCTGTGGACTGCTTTGATGGCTTTCATCAGCGGAGTCAGCCCGTCCGTCTCCCCGTTCTGTGTGCCGCGGGGGCGCACGGAGTGAGCGGCACGGTAGCGCTTCAGGTTAAAATGCGGGCGTTTTGGGTCAGACATGGCAGTTCCTTTCTTGATGCAGGGTCCTTTGGGACTGCGGTTTTACAGCAGCAGCCCCAGCGTTCCCGCCACCAGCAGTGCCAGACCGGCGGCGGCTTTTTTGGAAAGTTTTTCCCCGAACACCACGCGCGAGAACGCAATGGTGATGAGGATGGAAAGTTTGTCGATGGGTGCAGCCAGCGAGGCGTCAATCAGCTGAAGGCTCCGGTTCTGGCACAGCCAGCTTCCGCCTGTGCAGAGTCCCGAGAGGATGAGGAACACCCAGCTTTTTGCGTCAATGCCGCGGATTTTCTGTTCCACGCTGCCGCTGCGGGTCACGAATACCATGACCCATGCCATGACCAGCACCACGCCGGTGCGGATGGCGGTGCCGAGGGTGGAATCCACCCCCGTGATGCCGATTTTGGTCAGGATGGAAGTGAGCGCCGCAAACACCGCGCTGCCCACAGCATACCACAGCCACGCGGGGGAAGAAGTCGTTTTTGCTTCACCGGGGCGCTTGGCAATCATCATCAGTGTACCCGCCAAAATAAGCGCCATGCAGACGGTTTTCTGCAAAGTGAGCGCCTCGCCCAGAATCGGCACGGCCAGCAGCATGGTCAGTACGGTGCTGGACTTGTCAATGGGTGCGACCTTGTTCACGTCCCCGAGCTGAAGCGCCTTAAAATAGCACAGCCAGCTTGCGCCGGTGCACAGGCCGGAGAGAGTCAGGAACAGCCAGCTGCGCGGCGTGATAGTGCTGAGGTCCGCGTGACCGCCGGTGACGGCCACCATTCCCCACGCGCAGACCAGCACCACAACGGTGCGCAGCGCCGTGGCCAGATTGGACTCAATGTGCTGGTAGCCGAGCTTGGCAAGGATTGCCACCGCCCCCGCAAAGCCCGCCCCCGCAAAGGCGAGCAGGACACCCAATACCTGTTCAGACATGATACGCTTCCTTCCGGAGCGGTCCGCCCGGGCCGTCCCATGTAATCGTCCTTATTATAATTATAGCGCAATTTCTGCACGTTGTCCACGCAAAAAGAGCCTTATCTTCCTGCCTCGGTGTCACGCTGAAGGCCCATATCCCGCAGGATATCCGCCCGCGTTTCAAGCGCCAAAGCGGCCACACGGCGGATGCGTTCCGGCGTCATATAGGGCGCCAGTCCGCTGATGGAAAACGCGCTGTCCGCCCGTCCGCCCGGTCCGGGGATGGCAAGCGCAACGCAGCGGATGCCCAGTTCGTTTTCCTCATCGTCAATGGCGTAGCCGCAGGCGCGGACCTCCCGGAGCTGTTCCTTGAGCGCTTCAAGGTCGGTCACGGTGCGGCCGGTCAGCTTCTGCGGGGTGCTGTTTTTCCAGATATTCTCCACTTCGCGGTCGGTCAGGGTCGCTAAAATGGCCTTGCCGACGCCTGTGCAGTAAAGCGGGCTGCGCAGTCCCACCCGGCTTGACATCCGCATCGGGCCGCTCTCGGTCTTATAAATGTATACAATGTCCTGCGCGTCCCGGATGACAAGGTGCACCGCCTCGCCGGTGCGCTGTGCCAGCCGCTCAAGATGGATTTTGGCCACGCTCATCACATCCATGCTGTTGACGATGCCGGAGGAGATTTCAAACATCTTGAGCGTCAGGCGGTATTTGCCGGTCTCTGAATCCTGCATGGCGTAGCCCAGACTTACAAGGCTGCCCAGCAGACGGTGAGCCGTGCTTTTTGCGAGCTTTGCCTCCCCCGCGAGCTGCTGAAGACCTGCCCCTGACGGGTGAGCCGCCAGTACCTCAATCAGTTCAAAAATGCGTGCCACGCTCTGAACACCGCTTTTTTCGGTTTTTTCCTCCATCACGGTCACCCCTTCAGAAAAATTAACAAAAAATTCATATTTTCAAAATGGGCGCCTTTACCCTCTCGGAGAGCAAAAACGTTCCGCATTGTGGAATCCAGTATACCAGCAAACGCTTTTTTTCGCAAGTCCTATCCCACAAAGCGGAATCACTGCAAAATTGCCAAAAAAGCTGCATAGCGGACTGGTAATTTTGCCCGATTGACTGCGGGAATCAGAATTTGTATAATAAAATCAGCAAATTGCGGAATGGGGTTCCTCATCGTGGAATCTCACCTTCCGCAGGCCCACGGGAACCCAAAGTAAACTAAAGACAGATAAGGAGATATGCATTATGAATCCTGTCATTCAGCGTGTTTACGAAATTGGTATCATCCCCGTTATCGCTTTCAACAGCGTTGACGAGGCGATCCCCCTCTGCAAAGCTCTGATGGATGGCGGTCTGCCCGCCGCTGAGGTCACCTTCCGCACCGCCTGTGCCGAGGAGTGCATCCGCAAAATCCATGAAGAACTGCCCGATATGCTGCTGGGTGCCGGCACCGTGCTGACCACCGAGCAGGCTGACCGTGCCATGGATGCCGGTGCTTCCTTCATCGTTGCACCCGGTTTTGACCCCATTGTCACCCAGCACGTCATCGACAAGGGCGGCATCATGATGCCCGGCACCGCCACCGCAGGCGAGATGCAGCAGGCCATGAACATGGGCTGCGAGGCCATTAAGTTCTTCCCCGCTGAGGCCAACGGCGGCGTGGACAAGCTCAAGAACATCGGCGCTGCCCTCAAGACCGCCAAGTGGATGTGCACCGGCGGCGTCAATGCCAAGAACGTGAACAACTACCTGGCTTATCCCCAGATCATCGCTGTCGGCGGCACCTGGATGTGCAAGAGCGACAAAATCAAGGCCGGCGCCTGGGACGAAATCACCGCGATGTCCAAGGAAGCCGTTGACGTCATGCTGGGCCTCGAACTGGGCCACATCGGCATCAACTGCGCTGACGAGGCCGAGGCCGCTAAGACTGCTGAGGCGCTTGGCGCCCTGCTGAGCAAGGCCGTCAAGCCCGGCAACAGCAGCATCTTCGTGGGCAGCAAGGAATTCGAAATCATGAAGAAGCCCGGCCGCGGCACCCATGGCCACATTGCCGTCAAGTGCAACAACATCGACCGCGCCGTCTATCACCTGAGCCAGCGCGGCGTCAAGTTCGATATGGACAGCATGGTCACCAAGGACGGCAAGAACATTGCCATCTACATGGCTGACGAAGTTGCCGGCTTTGCCATTCACCTGGTTCAGAAATAATTTTTGCTCTGCAAGAATTTGATAATTAACAACAGATAAGGAGAAGTTTTCATGAAAGTCGTTACTTTTGGCGAACTGATGATCCGTCTGCAGCCTTACAACTACGAGCGCTTTGTTCAGGCTGACCACCTCGAGTTCAGCTTCGGCGGCGGCGAGGCCAACGTTGCTGTTTCTCTGGCGAACTACGGCATTGATGCCGCTTTCGTCACCAAGCTGCCCGCCCATGCCATTGGCCAGGCCGCTGTGAACAGCCTGCGCCGCTACGGCGTTGACACCTCCATGATCACCCGCGGCGGCGACCGTGTGGGCATCTACTACAACGAGAAGGGTGCTTCCCAGCGTGGTTCCGTCTGCATTTACGACCGCGCCCACTCTGCCATTCAGGAAGCCACCACGGCTGACTTTGACTGGGACAAGATCTTTGAGGGCGTGGACTGGTTCCACTTCACCGGCATCACGCCGGCCCTGGGCCCCAATGTGGTGGACATCTGCCGCGAGGCCTGCAAGGCTGCCAAGGCCCATGGCGTGAAGATCAGCTGCGACCTGAACTACCGCGGCAAGCTGTGGACCCGTGAGCAGGCCCGCGCCGCCATGACCGACCTGTGCCAGTACGTGGATGTGTGTATCTCCAACGAGGAGGACGCCAAGGACGTGTTCGGCATCGAGGCCGAGGCCACCGACATCTACGCCGGCGAGATCAACCGCGAAGGCTACAAGAGCGTTGCCAAGCAGCTGGCTGACAAGTTCGGCTTTGAGAAGGTCGCCATCACGCTGCGTGAGTCCCACTCTGCGTTTGACAACGGCTGGAGCGCCATGCTGTACGATGTGGCTTCCGGCGAGTACTGCTTCTCCAAGAAGTACGACCTGCACATCATTGACCGTGTGGGCGGCGGCGACAGCTTCGGCGGCGGCCTGATCTACTCCCTGCTGACCGGCAAGAGCACCCAGGCGGCCGTGGAGTTCGCGGTTGCGGCTTCTGCCCTGAAGCACTCCATCGAAGGCGACTACAACATGGTCACCGTGGCCGAGGTGGAGAAGCTGGCTGGCGGCGACGGTTCCGGCCGCATCCAGCGCTAAACCCTGACATTCTCATCTCATACATTTACCAAACCGAAGGCAGCCGCCCCGCATGGGGCGGC
>JAQXGE010000051.1 GCA_029006135.1 Oscillospiraceae bacterium
GACGGCAAGTCCAACACCGAGATGCTGCCCTACGCCTGCGCGGCGGTGGCATTCAGCGGCCTGCTGTACCTGCTGGTCAGCCTGCTGATCTCCACCTTCGGCATCCGCCGCATCATGAAGTTCTTCCCCCCGGTGGTCACCGGTCCCATCATCATCGCCATCGGCCTGATTCTGGCTCCCTCCGCCATTGCCAACTGCGCCACCAACTGGCTGCTGGCCATCGTGGCGCTGGCCACCGTGGTGGTGTGCAACATCTGGGGCAAGGGCATGGTCAAGATCCTGCCCATCCTGCTGGGCGTGCTGGTTTCCTACGCGGTGGCGCTGGTCACCGGTGCGGTGGACTTCGCTGCCATCGGCGGCGCCGCCTGGTTCGGTCTGCCCCTGCACAAGGAGGCCATGGGCCTGTTCGCCATTGACGGCAGCCCCGCCTTCATCAGCGCGCTGTTCACCATTCTGCCCATCGCGCTGGCGACCATGATGGAGCATATCGGTGATATCGCCGCCATCTCCGCCACCACCGGCAAGAACTATATCCGTGATCCGGGCCTGAACAAGACCCTGATGGGTGATGGCCTTGCCACCGCGCTGGCCGGCCTGCTGGGCGGCCCCGCCAACACCACCTATGGCGAGAACACTGGCGTTCTGGCGCTGTCCAAGATCTACGATCCCCTGGTCATCCGCATCGCCGCCCTCTTTGCCTGCATCCTGAGCTTCTGCCCCAAATTTGAGGCAATCATCAACACCATTCCCGCTGCCATCATCGGCGGCATCAGCTTCGTGCTGTACGGCATGATTTCCGCCATCGGCGTGCGCAATGTTGTTGAGAATCAGGTTGACTTCACCAACACCCGCAACCTCATCATTGCGGCGGTGATTCTCGTCTCCGCTCTGGGCTTCAACTCTGTGGGCGGCATCACCTTCGCCATCGGCGGCGTTTCCATCACGCTGTCCGGTCTGGCCATCGCTGCCATTGCCGGCATTGTTCTCAACGCTATCCTGCCCGGCAACGACTATGAATTCGACTCCAACGAGAGCAACGGCGAGGGCGCAAGCCTGCGCGTCTGATAGGAGGCTCCCTCATGCCGGTCACCCTGAAAGCAGCGGATTTTCTCTCGCTGCGTATGCAGTACAAAAATACGCAGGAAAGCGATGAAATTCCCGCCGTCATCGAACACAATTTCAAAGATGGGCGGATGGTGGATCACTACTATGTGGTTCCCGCCCCGAGTCTGCTCGAGGATGAAGCCGTGCAGTCGCTCGGAAAGATTGAGAATATTCTCTTTCTGCAGCAGCCGGACGGCGCACCGTGGCAGGTCCTTCTCCATGAACCTGCGATGATCCGGGAAGTTGTGTTTGAGATGGAGGAGGCGGAATTCCGCGCTCTGCTCGCACAGAATCATGTAATCCTGCCCGGAGAACCCGGTTTCGTCATGCCGTGACAAGCCTGTGCATAGAGTTCACGACAAATATTTCTGTGTTTTCGGCGGAAATTTTAGGTAATTTTATTTCTTTGCCCTTGCGAAATCAGGAAAAACCGTATATAATGGATTACAAATCATAGTGTCCTGTCTGCACTGGACAGGGTAAACCGTAAGAAGGGGGTTTCTGCCATGGCGATTTCTGAACCGACTGCTGTTTTTTCTATCCACGATGACAAGGATCAGGAGATTAAGCAGGTCGTACAGCTTGTGTACAGTGCACTGGAAGAAAAGGGCTATAACCCCGTCAACCAGCTCGTTGGGTATATTCTCTCAGAGGATCCCACCTACATTACTACCTACAAGAATGCCCGCGCGATGATTCGCCGCATTGACCGCGATGATCTGCTGCAGGCTCTTGTGCGGGATTATGTGCGCAACGCTTAACAGATGAATATCTGAAAACCGCCCCGGATTTTTGTATTCCGGGGCGGTTTTGTTTGTCAGATGATTTTTTACACCGCTAGACAACGTCGGCTGTGTGAAGAATTGCAATTTTCTGTCAAACATGATAGAATGGGTTTATATAATGTTTGGTGATGCCGCAGGCCTGCAGAACCTGAAAAATTTGCTTCGCATTGGGCTGACATCCTCAAAATACAGCGGAAAACCGCTCTGATTTCAATTTTTATTTTTTGTACAACAGAAAGGGACCTCTATGGCAGAACAACGCAGCAGCCAGACCCCCGCCGCGCAGGAATGGACAACCGTTATCCGTCCCCGCACCGGATGGTTTGACATCGACCTCAAGGAGCTTTGGCGCTACCGCGACCTGATCGTGATGTTTGTCAAGCGAAATTTCACCGTCACTTACAAACAGACAATCTTAGGACCTCTGTGGATTATCCTCAATCCCCTCATCACGACCGTACTGTTCAACGTGGTGTTCGGCGGCATCGCGGGGCTTTCCACCGATGGCACTCCCTCCTTCCTGTTTTATATGGCGGGCAACACGGTCTGGACCTTCTTTGCCTCCTGCATCAACAATACTGCCAACACTTTTGTGGCCAACAGCCAAGTGTTTGGCAAGGTGTATTTTCCCCGCCTGACAACCCCTATCAGCCAGGTGCTGACGAGCCTGATCAATTTTCTCATCCAGTTTGTGATGTTCGCCATCTTCTGGATTTATTTTGCCGTGACCGGGGCAAACATTCACCTGACCGCCTGGATGTGGGCGGTGCCGCTGGTCATTCTGGAGGTCATACTGCTGGGTCTGGGCGTGGGCATTATCGTCTCGGCACTGACCACCAAGTACCGCGACCTTGCCATCGCGGTGAGTTTCGGCGTACAGCTCTGGATGTATATCTCCCCGGTGGTTTATCCCCTGTCGAGCCTGGACGCTTCTCCCCGGCTCAAGGCTCTTATGCGTCTCAATCCCATGACGGCTCCCATTGAGGTGTTCCGCATGGCAACGCTCGGCACAGGCACTGTGGAAGTAGGCAACCTGATTTACAGCATGGTCTTTACGCTGGCCGCGCTGGTATTGGGTGTCGTGCTGTTCAGCCGAATTGAAAAGACCTTTATGGATACCGTGTAAGGGAGGGTGCGTGCAATGGAACAGAAAATGGACGAACGCGTACCCGTCATTGAAGTACGCGGACTGAAAAAGCAATACCGTCTGGGCCAGATTGGCGGCGGCACTCTCACCCACGACCTGCAAAGCTGGTGGGCGCGGGTGCGCGGCAAGGAGGACCCGAACACCATCATTGGAACCGATGCGCGGCTCTTTGGCAAGACCTTTATGGCGCTCAACGGCGTGGACCTGACGGTGTACAAGGGCGAAGCCTTAGGCATTATCGGGCGCAACGGTGCAGGCAAATCCACCCTGCTCAAGATTCTTTCCCGCATTACTGCCCCCACGGAAGGCGAGATTCGCCTCAAAGGCCGGGTTGCCTCGATGCTCGAAGTTGGCACCGGGTTCAACAACGAAATGACCGGACGGGAAAATATCTATATGAACGGGGCCATCCTTGGCATGACCAAGGCAGAAGTAGACTCCAAAATTGATCAGATTATCGAGTTTTCGGAATGCGGTGACTTTATTGATACTCCCGTCAAGCGGTATTCCAGCGGTATGTTCGTCAAGCTGGCTTTTGCGGTGGCGGCTCATCTGGACAGTGAGATTATGGTCATGGACGAGGTCCTGGCCGTGGGCGATATGAAGTTCCAGCAGAAATGTCTGGGCAAGATGAGCGATGTGGCTGGTCAGGAAGGCCGCACCGTCCTGTACGTCAGCCATAACATGAGCACCATCCGTCAGCTCTGCACCCGCTGTGTTGTGCTTGACAAGGGCCGCGTTATCTTTGACGGCGATGTGGAGCAGGCCATTGCGGTCTATATGGAAACCACCGACGTGAACGTGGTCCATTACGATTTGGCAGATGTTTCCCGCATGACTTCCAGCGCAGGCAAGCGGCTTCGGCTTGAAACACTGGACTTTGTGGGCAAGGAATCCAGCGTCTTTGCTGACACCGAGAAAATGCGGGTCCGCATCACCTGGCGGGTGTCTGAGCCGTTTGCGGGCATCCACCTCAAACTGAACCTGCATTTTCGCGACTCGACACCGGTCGGCATCACCCACCCGGTCAATCTGGGCGCGGCCGAGCCGGGAAAACTCTACACAACCGAATTTGAGTTTGACCCCTCTCTGCTCGGTGAGGGACAGTATTTCTTCTATCTGGATGTTTTTGACGGCGCACTGGCGCAGGCCGTTTGTTTGGATAAGCCTGTGACCGAGTTTGCATTTGAAGTGACCAATGGTGACCTGACCATGCCGGAATGGGCCGCCGGGTGGGGACGCATCCACTTCCCGCCGGTCAAAGTGCTGGAGAACGGGTAAAATGGGCAATATTTATCTGTGTCATACTCCCTACCATGTCCTGATTGCGCTGATTCGGGCAATGCGCAGCCGTCCCATGCCCTCCCGGCTGGTGCTGAGTGAGAGTGTTCCCGAGGCCTTGTCGCTGCGTGAGCGCCTGCTCGCCGCCTGCCCGGGACTGTGGGAGGACATCACCATTGTCAACGAGGAACTTCTGGACGCCCAGAATTCCGAAAGCGCCTTTTACCGCCTGCGTCACCCCGGGCGCAGGCCTTATTTCAGTCTGCCCAAAGAAGGGCGGGTGTATATCAGCAATGACTGGAGCGCATTGGGGCGGTATTTGCAGCGCGAGCGCCGGGTATACACGCTGTGTGAGGACACCTGCGGCGGCACACTGGACCCTGACCAGCATCTGCTCGAAAAACAGCGCGCCGGTGCAAAGGGGCGGTATCTCTATTGGGGTGACAGCCCCTGCTGCCGCACGGTGGAAAGTGAGGATGCCGCACAGTGCACTTTGTTTTCTCCGGACAAGGTGGCACAGTTTTCAGCCAAAAAGCTGCTGGCCGAATTGAGCGAGGAAGAAAAGAGTGCTGTGCGCGCCGTATTCCTCACTGCACCGCTGCCTGAAAATACTGCCGGAGCCACGCTGCTTCTGCCGCGCAGCTTTGTGCAGGACGGCTTGATGGACCAGGCGGAGCAGGATGCCATTTTTCGCGCTGTGGCGGAAAAATATACCGCGGGTCCTCTTTTTATCAAGACGCATCCGCGGGATGATACCGATTACGCAGCACTGTTCCCCGGAGCGGTCATTCTGCCGCGCACTATGCCGAGTGAGGTGCTCAACTTTTGTCTGCCCTTCCGGTTCCGCCGGGCGGTAACCGTACAATCCTGGGTCCTGCGGGGCTTTACAGCCGCAGAAGAAACCGTCTTTCTTACCCTCGAACAAGCAAAGGAACTGGTGAATCAGAAATGAAAATTCTTGGTGTGATTCCTGCCCGCTACGCAAGTTCCCGGATGCCGGGCAAGCCGATTGCGGATATTCTTGGCAAACCCATGATCTGGTGGGTCTACAGGGAAGCAAAAAAAAGCTCCCGTCTTTCCGATGTGGTCATTGCCACCGATGACGACCGCATTGCGGATGTCTGCGAGAAGTACGGCATGGCCTATGTGATGACCAGCCCTGACCACGATACCCCCACCGGACGCATCTGGGAAGTTACCACCAAAATGGATGCTGACCTCTACCTTCAGGTCATGGGGGATGAACCGCTCATCAGCGCGGACGCCTTTGACCTGATTTTGCCTGAGACGCTGCCCGATGACCCTTACTATGTGGCGGTGTTGACCAACCGGATGGAGCATCCTGCCGACGTGATTGACTTTTCCAATCAAAAGGTCGTCACCAACGCGGCGCGGGAAATCCTGATGATCTCCCGTTCCCCCATCCCCTACCCCAAAGCCACGCTGGATTTTGAGTATGAAAAAGTGACCGGCATCCAGCTCTATTCCAAACAGGCCCTGGCGTTTTACCATGACACGCCGAAATCCCTGCTGGAAAAGGCGGAGGAGAACGATATGATGCGCTTTGTGGAAAATGGCCACAAAGTTCACGCCATCCTCAGCCCTTACAAGACCGTCAGCGTGGATACGCCGAAGGATCTTGCGCTGGTGAGTGAAATTCTGCGCGAGCGCGGTGAATAAGACCGTCCGCGCACCAAGATGAAAGGAACGCAAACGGCTATGGCCAACGTAAAGCTATTGGACTGCACCCTGCGGGACGGCGGTTATGTCAATGACTGGCGGTGGGGATTCTCCACGGCGCGGGATATTATTGACACGCTGACCCGGGCGGGAACTGACATTGTAGAAGTCGGTTTTCTCCGCAACACCGAGAAATATTCTCCCGATGTGACGGTATGCAACACCATCGAGGAGCTGAATCGCCTGCTGCCCGCAAACACCGGACACACGATGTACAGCGGCATGGCTATGCGCTCCAACTATGACATTGCCAAGCTCTCCCCCTATGACGGCACCGGCATTGAGATGATCCGCATCACCGCCCATGACTATGACATACGCGAGGGCATGGACTTTGCCCGTGAGGTCAAGGCCCGCGGGTACAAACTCTCGATCAACCCCATCAACATCATGGGATACTCTGACCGGGATCTTTTGTGGATTTTGGATGAAGTCAATGCCATCATGCCTTACCAGTTTTCCATCGTGGACACCTTCGGCAGTATGCGGCGCCGGGATCTTCAGCGCATTGTCAATCTGGTTGACCACAACCTTGCGCCTGAGATTCGGGTGGGGCTGCATCTGCATGAAAATATGTCGATGAGTTTCTGCCTGGCGCAGGAGTTTTTGGATATGCATCTCAACCGGGACACCACGGTGGATGCCAGTCTGATGGGCATGGGGCGGATTCCCGGCAACCTGCCCGTTGAACTTGTCGCGGATTATATGAACGAAAATTTGGGCACCCACTACGATATTGATGAACTGATGGATGCCATTCAGGACCACATTGCTCCTCTCAAAGGCGAAACGGCCTGGGGATATACGCCCGCCTATTTCCTGAGCGCACGGTACAATCTGCACCGTGATTACGCGGAGCATTATCTGAACAAAGGTGATTTGACCAACCGGGACATCAACCATATTCTTGCCGTTTTTGACCGCAGCAAGGCGACTGCCTATGACCCTGCCTATGCGGACCGGCTTTACCGGGAGTATCAGAACCGCGCCATTGACGATGCAAAAGCGCTGGAAACCCTGCGCGGTGCCTTTGGCGGCAAAACGGTTCTGGTTCTGGCCCCGGGCGCTTCTCTGGGCAGCGAAGCGGGGCAGAAAACCGTGCTGGAAGCCGGAGCGGACTGTGTGGTTTCGGCCAATTTCTGCCCATCGTTCTGCGTGCCGGACTATGCCTTCTTCACCAACAGCAAACGCTATGAAAAGATTGACCCGGCCGCTCTGCCCTGCCCTGTCATCCTGACTTCCAACCTGCGTCCCACCCCGGACAATGCGCTGGCGGTGGGATACGACCGTCTGAGCGGTCCCAATGCGCAGGACAGCACCTTAGGGGGCAACAGCGTACTCATGCTGCTGCGCCTGCTGCGTCTGTGCGGAGCCGCAAAAGTCCTGCTGGCCGGTGCGGACGGCTACCGTCCCGATGCGCCCGCCTACGCGGATGACCGCCTGCACCCCCACACCCAGCGGGGCGCGGCCTACAATGCCGCAATGGCCGGTGCAATCCGCGCGTGCGGGCTGGAAGTACAGTTCCTGACCGCCAGCGAATATGCGCAGTGAGCGGAAAGGAAACTGGCATGATTGAACTTCTGGTCCTGGATGTGGACGGAACCATGACGGACGGCGGCGTTTACTATGACGCGGCCGGGAATGAACTGAAGAAATTTGCCATCAAGGACGGAGCCGGCATCGTGCTGGCACGCGCGGCCGGGGTACGGGTGATGATCTGCACCGGCCGGGAGTGCGAGGCAGTGCGCCGCCGGGCTGCCGATTTGCATATTGATTATCTGTACCAGAATGTAGCGGACAAGGCCTCCTTCCTTCGCAGCTTTATGGAGGAGCATCGCCTGTGCCGGGCTCAGGTTGCCTACTGCGGCGATGACCTCAATGACCTGGCCGCCATGGCGCTGTGCGGATTTGTGGCCTGCCCGGCCGATGCGTCCGCTGCCGTGCAGCGCAAAGCGGATTTTGTGTGTGCACGGCGGGGCGGAGAAGGTGCCGTGCGGGATGCCGTTGAGGAGATACTGTCCCGGGACGGACGCTTTTCTGCCGCCGCGCTGACGGCTTTCGGCGTTGAGGCCGAACCGTAATCCGACTGAGAAACCGGAGGGACCCTTATGACCCAGAAACATCATCCTGCCCCCGCAAAGAAGCCCCGCGAGCTGCTCACGGCCCTGTGTGTGGCTGGGGCCTGTTTTGCGGTGCTCCTGCTGGTCTGGCTGACCGTTGTGCGTCCCAACGCAGACAAAAGCCTTTCGGAGCGGGTATGCGATGAATACAGCCTTTACACCCTGATTGAGCCGGGCGGCTGCGCGGAGCAGACCTTTACAACGAGCAATGACCTGATTGTGATGGGGTTTGTTTTTGGCGTTCAGGGCGGACAGCCCACCGGTGAACTTGAATTGGCGCTCTCGGACGCTGATACCGGCGAGGTGCTGGCCCATTCCACCGGCGATATGGCAGGCATTCTGCCGGGACAATATGTCGCATTGGGACTTGACCACACCGTTGAAGGTGCGGAGAACCGCCATTACCGCGTGACGCTGACCCCCCATTACGCCGGGGAGGGGCGCCTGTCCATCGGTCACAGTGACGGTGCGCTTCTGTGGAATGACCAGCTGACCGTCAACGGTGAGAATGTGGCCGGAACTTTGGCATTGCTCATCACTTATCGGCAAATCGGCGGTTTTTTGAGCCGTTTCTTTTTAGTAATCGGCGGACTGGTTTGTGTCGTTGTTTTCTTTGGCGTCTGGGCCGCCTTGCGGCGTCAGCTGGCGCTGCATCAGCTGACGTTTGTACTGGTTCTGGCATTCGGGATGCTTTACAGCTTTGTCCTTCCGCCCTATGCGGCTCCGGACGAAAAATACCATATCAATCAGTCCTTCACGCTGGCCTGCCAGTGGGCTAACCGGCTCAGCGATGACGAATGGAAGATGGGTCACGTTCCCATGGACATGACCTACCGCCGTGAGCATGATGCCAATCCGCTTCTGCAGCAGGAGCGTACAACCGTATTTTCCTGGCAGGAGCTGTGCGGCAATCTGCTGACCACCACATCGGATAGTTTTGACAGTCATGCGGCGCTTGAGGAACTTCAAACAGACCGCAATCCCACTTTGTATGTAATAAGCGCGGCGGCGGTCTTTGTGAGCTACCTGCTGCATCTGGGCTTTGTTCCAACCTTAATGCTGGGCCGCACGGCCAATCTGCTGGCTTTTGCTCTGCTGGCGGCCTTTGCGGTCAAGCGCGCTCCTTTTGGCAAGCGGGTATTTTTTGCCGTTTCTCTGCTGCCCATGACGCTTCATCTGGCCGCTTCTTTCAGCCGGGATTCCCTGCTGCTGGGATTAAGTTTTGCCTTTACGGCGCTCTGCCTTCAGGCAATTTTCGGTTGCCGGGATGGTCAGGTCCTGCCCGTATCAACCTGGCTGCCGCTGGTCTGCTTCGGCATATTGCTGGCTCCGGCCAAGCTGGTTTATCTGCCGCTCGCAGCACTGTTCCTTCTCATTCCGGGCAATCGTCTCGGCCGCAGCGCCAACCTCAAAAAAGCCGCCTATCTGGCCGCCTGTGTCCTGCTGGCTGTGTGCATCAACAGTTCCCTGCTGAGCAATACCGTTATGGCCTCTGCCCCTGATACGGCCGTTGCCTCCGCGCAGGCTGCTCCTGCCTCGGTGACAGATGAGCCGAGCCGAACCGTTCACGCGGCTCCTCCTTCCGAACAGACGCAGGCCTCGGAGACCGAGTGCTGGCTTGATACCATTCCGCAGGAATACCGGGAAAATACAGCTTCCGCCTTTGTGCATCGCCTTTACTACTGCTCTGCCGGCATCACGGACATTCCGCTGCGCGAACTGGAATTCTGGGTTGATGCCCTGCAGGAGGGTGACGTGACCGCCGCCGTGCTGGGACAGAGCTTTTTCTTCAGCCCAGAGGAGTGTGAGAACTCCGCCCTCACCGATGAGGAATTTATGCGTGCGGTCTCGCTGGTATATCTCAACCGCGATCTTATGCAGGACGCTCCCGAGATGTGCTGGGACCGTCTGAACAACGGTGACCGGAGGCTTTTCTTCAAATCCATCTACGCCTGTGAGGAGGCCGCCGCGCTGCTTGCGCCCTGCCAAATCATTCCGGGCAATGAGGATGACCGCTATCCGCTTGACCGGGACGTTCTGATTGAGGAGGTCCAGGCGCTTCAGGCATTGAAAAAAGCGCAGAGTCAGCCCAGTGAGGAAGATCTGGTTTGCTACACGCCCGGCTACATCCTGCGCCATCTGCCCCAAACCATTCTGCTTGTGGTCCGTTCGGTGGTCGAGGACGCCGAGGGCTGGGTGCGCGGGTTAGTGGGCGGAACGCTGAGTTACAATTCGCTGAACATTTCCTGGATCTGGGTGATGGCGCTCTATCTGCTGCTCTTCCTGGCCGCTGTGCCGGCGAGGGATGTGGAAGCGCCGGGACTGCCAACAGGGCGGTATCGCATCTGGTGTGCACTGGCCGCACTGGCCTGCTGTGCCTTGGCACTGGCCGGCTGCCTGGTTTGGACCCCCACCTACTACGAGACCATCTACGGGTTCCAAGGCCGCTATCTGCTGCCGGTGGTGCCGCTGCTGCTCCTCACCTGCCTGCCCCGCCGTCTGAGCGTGGAGTCCGGCGATGATGCGGCAGTCAGCCTTGCCTGCGGACTGTGCCTTGTCAATGCCGGTGTGCTGATCAATGCCATGCTGACGGTGATTGCGCGATGAATATTTGTTATTTTTCCGCACAGTACCTGCCCACTGTGGGCGGTGTGGAGCGGTATACTTGGAACCTTGCCAAAAAGACGGCCGCGGCTGGGCACCGGGCCATTGTTGTGACAAGCGCCTTGCCGGGCCTGCCCGCAAAGGAAACCGACCCGGACGGAATCACGATTCTGCGTCTGCCGGTGTGGCCGGTGATGAATGGGCGATTCCCTGTTCTGCGGCCTGGCAGGGAATTTTCTGCCCTGAGCCGCGCGCTGTGGGAGGAAAAAATTGACTTCTGCGTGATTCAGACGCGGATGTATGTGCAGAGTGTCTGGGCCGCAAGGGAATCACATCGGCGGGGCATCCCTGCGCTGGTCATCGACCATTCCACCGGATATATGCCGATGGGCGGCGGTGTGCTCGGCGCAGCGGGGCGGCTGTATGAACAGCTTGCCTGCCGAATGGTGCGCAGCACCGGCGTGCCTTTTTACGGCGTATCCGCCGCTGCCTGCCGCTGGCTCAAAACCTTTGGCATTACTGCTGCCGGCACCATGCCCAACGCCGTGGACCTTGAATCTCTTCATGCTGAAATTCATGCGCCGGATGCTGTCAACTGGCGGGAGCGGCTCAGCCTGGGCGACAAAAAAATCGTAGCCTTTGCTGGGCGGCTCATCCCCGAAAAAGGGGCTCTGCTGCTGGCGCAGGCAGTGGCCAAACTGCCCAATACGGTGCTTCTGGCCGCCGGTTCAGGCCCCGATCAGGCCGAACTGGAAGCCTTGGGTGCCATTCCGCTGGGTGCTTTGCCGCATGACCAGGTGGTACAGCTGCTGGCGCAGGCCGATGTCTACTGCCTGCCCACCCGCTATGCTGAAGGCTTCCCCACAACGCTGCTGGAGGCAGCCGCCTGCGGGTGTCCCATCGTCTGCACCGCGACCGCCGGGACGGAGGAGCTTCTGCCCGGTCCGGAATACGGCACGGTACTGCCCGGTTCCCCCGCCGATTTGACGGCGGAACAGCTGCGCGCTGCGCTGTCCGATGTCCTGAATGACCCTGACGGCGCGCACACACGCGCACAGGCCGCCTACCGCAATCTGTGCGGGCACTTTACATGGGACGCGGTATTTGCTAAAATAATGGAAATCATAAAAGAAAAAGGCTGCTGAGGGCATCTCTCACAAAGCCGGGAGCAATTTAATGTCAAAGCTACTGATTGTCATTCCTGCGTACAATGAGGAGGAAAGCATCGTCCGGGTCGTGGAGGACCTGATAGAGCGCTTTCCCCAATATGATTATGTGGTTGTCAACGACGGCAGCCGGGATAAGACCGCAGCCGTCTGCCGTGAGCATGGATTTCATCTCATCGACCTGCCGGTAAACCTTGGTCTGGCGGGTGCCTTCCAGACCGGGCTTCGCTACGCGGCAGAGAATGGATATGACTGCGCCATGCAGTTCGATGCCGATGGTCAGCACAAACCAGAGTACATTCCTGCCATGCTGGCCGAACTTGAAGACGGCGCGGATATTGTCATTGGCAGCCGCTTTCTCACGGTGAAGAAGCCAAAAAGTCTTCGGATGCTGGGCAGCTACATCATCAGTTGGTCCATCCGCCTTACCACAGGGCGCGCCATCTGCGACCCAACCTCGGGGATGCGGATGTTCAACCGTGCCATGATGGAGGAATTTGCACAGAACCTCAACTACGGGCCGGAGCCGGATACCATTAGTTACCTGATTAAGAATGGTGCAGTCGTGCGGGAAGTTCAGGTCACAATGGGCGAACGGACAGCGGGGCAGAGTTACCTGACGCTTTGGCGCAGTGCGGAATACATGGTCAAGATGTCCATCTCCATTCTGCTGATTCAATGGTTCCGCAAACGCGACACCGAAACGCCTTATCCCGAAAGGAGCCTGTGACCCATGCTTGATCAGCCCATTATCCGTATCTGCCTGGTTGTGGGCAGTCTGCTCACCGCCTTTTATATTCTGCGCCGCGTCCGTCAGGCAAAAGTTCAGATTGAGGACACGCTGTTCTGGCTGTTTTTCAGCGCTGTGCTGCTGATTCTTGCCATCTTCCCCGGCATTGCCTACCGTGCGGCTTATCTGCTGGGCTTTCAGAGTCCCATCAACTTTGTGTATATTGTTATCATCTTTTTGCTGCTGGCAAAACAGTTTTTCATGTCCATCCGCATCAGCCAGCTTGACAGCAAGGTACGCATTTTGACGGAGCGGGTTGCCCTCAACGAAGAAAAGGTAGAGCGGGAAAAATTAGATTTGTAATCGTTTCTTCCCTGTGCTATAATGGTATAAGAATCGTTAAGTGAAAGAAGGTTTGACCGATGGCTTTTACCCCGACCCTGACTTATAAAGGCAAGCCGCTGGTTCGCTGCGGCAAAGATATTTATTACGGCTCGATGAGCGATCCGTATGTGGTGTATCTCCAGATTTTGACGACCCGCAAAGAAAATGATGTGGATGTGGCCGATAAAGTCCATATCGTACTGCTCTCCACCGATGAGAGCAAGCCCCTGCCGGAGCGCGTGGTTCGCCAGGCCAACAAATCCGGCGGCCTGTTCAATGCGCTGGAGTTTGGCAACATCATGCTGCGCAGCCAGCTGAAGGAAGCAAAGAAATAACTTTGCTGTATGCAGTCAGGTCTTTCCCTGCCGGGCTGTCTCTTCGCCCGGTGCCTGCTGTAAATGAAAAAATACCGCCCGCCTTTTGCAGAATATGCAAAAGGCGGGCGGCTGTTGTTTATGGAGCCGGAGACAAACCCGGCCTAATCCGTGAAAGACCTGCGTCAGTCAATCTTGATTTCGGTCGGCTTGCAGGGGGAGTCCTCTGCATTTTCGGGTGCAGCATCCTCCTCGGGCAGCAGTTCCACGTCAAAGGAAGCGCCGCAGTTCGGGCAGACAAGGCTGCCGGTCATGAGGGTTTCCTCATCCACAGCACTCACGACACCGCAGTTGGGGCAGGTCACCTCATACTCGGCCTCGCCATCCTCGTCATCTTCGTCCTCATCGGAGCCGAACAGACCGCTGACCAAATCATCCAGATTCTCATCCATCTCATCCAGTTCATCGTACACCTGGTCGAGCGCGTCATCATGCTCGGTCACGGTGGCGGCCATCTCCTCAAGCAGATCCATCATGGCAGAAATAATCTTGCCGTTCTTGCTCGTAGGGTCAAAATCCAGTCCGTTCATCAGGCCGCGGATGTAGGCAGCCTTCGCGTTCAAATCCATCGACATAGGAAAGTCCCTCCTTTGTTCATTAAAGCTTGGAAAATGATTCAAAAAAGCCGGGCGCGGCATTTCTCCACGGCCCGGCAGGGTTCCTGTTAAAATCAGACGCGCTCCATATACTCGCCGGTGCGGGTATCGATGCGGACCTTGTCGCCCTCGTTGATGAAGAGAGGCACACGAATTTCGGCGCCGGTTTCAACCTTGGCGGGCTTGAGAGTGTTGGTGGCAGTGTTGCCCTTGAAGCCAGGCTCAGTCTCGGTGATCTCCAGCTCGATGAAGTTGGGGATTTCAACGCTGAACACCTTGCCTTTGTAGGAGAGCAGCTTGCAGATCTCGTTCTCCTTGCAGAACTTGAAGTTATCGGGCACATCGGCGGCGGCAACGGGGATATCATCGTAAGTCTCGTTGTCCATGAAATGGTACAGGTCGCCATCCTCGTAGGAGTAGGTCACCTCACGGCGCTCAATGAAGGCCTGGGGGAACTTGGCGGTGGGGTTGTAGCTGGTTTCGGTGACAGCACCGGTAATAACATTCTTGGTCTTGGTGCGCACAAAAGCAGCGCCCTTGCCGGGCTTGACGTGCTGGAACTCAACGACCTGAAGAACCTGGCCGTCCTGTTCAAAAGTCACACCGTTGCGAAATTCGCCTGCAGAGATCATATAGGGATTCCTCCAATATTGTTCAAAGATTTAGTAAATCCATGCCTGTAAATATTTTACCCGAAATGTCCTCTCAATGCAAGGGGTTTGGACGCAGTTCGGGGGATATTTCCCGCATTTTTTGCGTTTTTTTACTCATTTGCATAAAGTTTTGCGAGAATAGCGGCATCTTCCGCCTGCGTTCCGGCCGACTCACAGATGATGGTGGGCGCAAGATTCCGGCTGCGCAGAAGTGCCATCAGCGGTGCGGGCGGCGGACCAAAGTCCGGGTCCGCAAAGGTGAGATGGCACTTTTCCCCGCCTTTCGTGTAGGCAATGCGGGAGAAATGTGCGTGGAAATGTACCGCGCGGTCATCGGGCAATGCGGCGGCAATCTTATCAAGAATGGACGCATAGTCCGCCCCGGCGCTTTGCTCATCGGCAAGGATTGCCCCCTGTTCCCGGGCATACAGATGGCCGAAGTCAATGCAGGGGGTGATGCGCGCATCCACGCTGCACAGGGCCAGAACCTCATCAAGGTTGCCGAGCTGGTTCACCTTGCCCATTGTCTCGGGGCAGAGGATGCAGTCCCCGTACCCGGCGGCATCCACTGCCTCCACGGCGCGGCGCATGGTATCCAGCGCCTTTTCAAGCGCTGCTTCACGGCTTTGCTTTCCGCAGCTGCCGGCATGGAAGATGACCCTGCGCCCGCCCAGTGCTTTGACGAGTGCGCAGCTTTGGAGCAGGTAGTCGATACTGTGCAGCCGCTTGTCCTCCTCCATACTGCTCATGCTGATGTAATAAGGGGCATGAACGGAGAGCGTGATATCTTTTGCGGCAAAAGCGGCGCCGAGCGCCTGCGCTTTATCCTGCGCAAGCCGCACACCGCGCCCGCACTGATACTCAAAAGCGGTCAATCCGAAGGATGCGGTATACGCGGCCATTGCAGCCGGGTCAAACTTTTTGACCGTATAGCTGTCCGACAATCCGGCCGGGCCAAAACGCGGGGCATCATTCATAGAGTGTTCCGCCTTTCTTATAATAGCGTTCAATCCAGCGCGGCTCAAAGCGGCGCTTGAACTGTACCCCCCGCTGGTGATCCGCGCCCCGGGGCATCGTGTAAAGGCAGGGAATCCGGTACAATCCGGCCGCCAGGCGATCGGTAAAAATCTGATCCCCAACCATGGCCATCTGCCGGCGGGGCACGCCGAGGCGGCGGCGCGCAACGGCAAGGCCGACCGGCAGCGGCTTGGCCGCAAGCGGAACCCAGGCCAGCCCAATTCGTTCGGCAAAGGGACGCACCCTCTTGGCGGTATTGTTGGAGACAATCGTCAAGGTGATGCCCGCAGCGCGCATGGTATCAAGCCAATCGCGGACGGACGGATCAAGTTCCTGACTGCCGTCCCCTGTCAATGTGTTGTCCACATCCAGAACCAGTGCGGTAATCCCGTGGGCACGGAGGAATTCGGGAGTAATATGCTCAATGGAGCGGAAGATATAATCAGGAGTTAAGAGCATGGGGACACCTGTTCCTTTTTTCAAAAAACGGAAATGTGCATAAAACAGAAAGAACAGGTTCGCGGCTGCGAACCTGTTCTGCCGTTCCTGTTGGTAAACACGGTTATCGAAAACGGCGGCATTGCCGCTGCGATGGTTCCGGGATTACTTGTACTTGCGCTTGCGGGCGGCTTCGGACTTCTTCTTGCGGCGCACGGACGGCTTCTCATAAGCCTCGCGCTTACGCACTTCAGCAAGGACACCACTGCGGGCAGTGCTGCGCTTGAAACGGCGCAGGGCGCTCTCAAGGGATTCGCCCTCTTTGACACGGATCTCCGACATCTTTTTCCCTCCCTTGGTCTGAGACAGGAGTTTGCCGGTCAATAATTATCAATCAACCAGTATTTGAAATTATACTATACTTCACCTGTCTCTGTCAACCGCGATTTTTGACATTAGAGGGAAGTTTCCAAAATTTCATAAAATTTTAAGTTTTTTCCGTTCCGCATTAAATCAGACTGACTAGCCAGAGCCCCCCATAAATCACCGGCTGATGAATCATATAGATCGGAAGCGTATGGCTTCCCAGTGCGCACAGAGGACGAAGCAGAGCCGGCGGCGTTCCCGCATAGCGGCGCAGAGCGGGGAGGAACTTTTTCCCAAAGAAATATCCCGTCCAGTAAAGGAACAGCCAGGGAATAAGCGGGAAATAATCCGCGGAAGAGAAAACGCTCAAATCCGGGAATCCCAGTATATACCAGTTGCGGGCATAGAGTGCGGCGGGCAGTTCAGCAAGGCGCAGGCTCTCAAAGCCCAGCGCACCATAGGGAACTTGATTGGTCAGGAAAAAGAGCAGTGCGCTCAGCGCCATCCCTGCCCCGGCAGGAATTTTTTCGAGCAGCGAGCGCAGCAGGCAGGTAATCAGCACCGCACTGCCCAGAAGATGCAGTACGCCGAACCAGATGGATTCCTCCGGCATGACCGTCACGGTGACAAGGGTCAGCACCGCTGCACAGGCAGAAACAAGAAGGCCGTTTTTCAGCGGTCGGCGGGAGAGTGAGAAGCTAAGACCCGACAGAAGAATAAAGCTCCAGCAGATATACTGCTGCCAGGCGTGGCATCCCGGGGACCAGATGGAATACCAGCTGCTCTCGTGCCCGAACAGATACACCCAGTCATACATGGCATGGTAGGCAAGCATATTGAGCAAAGCCAGACCGCGCAGAGCATCCAGCTGCCACAGTCGGGCGCGGGGCGCAGAAGATTGACGCAAGGACAGTCCCCCCTTCTTCAAATGAACTGGCCCCAGTTTACCACACTTTTACAAGGGTTTGCAACTCGGCAATATTGCAAACTGCCGAATTTTGCGGTAAAATTCCTGTGGAAGATGTGAATTGACGGAGGAGATTTTATGTCAGATATTCGCCTGATTGCACTGGACCTGGACGGCACCGTGCTGAATGACCAAAAGCAGATTACGCCGCGCACGCTGAATGCCATCCGGGAAGCCATCCAGGCCGGGGTGGATGTCATCCCCGCCACGGGGCGCACGGCAAGCGGCGTTCCCGAGGAATTTTTGAAGATTCCCGGTGTACGCTATGCCCTGACCTCCAACGGGGCCAGCGTTGTGGAGCTGAGTTCCGGGCGGCATCTTGCCGAACTGGCGTTCACGCCCGAAATGGCGCAGGCCGTTTACGGCCGCGTGGCGCACACTGGCGGCTCCATGGCGATTTTTGTGGACGGGCGTCCCTATACCGATGTTTACGGTATGAACGAGGGTCTGTCGCTCTACCCGCCTGCCATGCATCCGTATCTGCGCTCCACCCGCGTCATGGTGGAGGATATGCCCGCCTTTTTCCGCGCACATCCCCATGAAGTGGAAAAGTTCAGCATCATGTACCCGGACACCGCTTCCCGCGATGCCGCATGGCAGGCCGTCGAAAAAGACTGCGATGTGGAGATTACTTCAAGCATCCCCAACAATCTTGAGATCAATGCGCGCGGCGTGACAAAAGGGCGCGGGCTTCTGGTTCTTGCGGAAACCCTGGGGCTCAGCCGCAGTCAGGTGATGGCCTGCGGTGATTCCGGCAACGACCTGACCATGATACAAAACGCCGGGCTTGGCGTAGCCATGGCCAACGCGACGCCGGAAGTTCTGGCCGCAGCGGATTTTGTGACAGCTTCCAACAACGAGGACGGCGTGGCAAAAGCCATCGAGCGGTTTGTTCTGGGACGGGCTGACTGAACAGCAGAGGCAGAAATAGATTTATTTTTTCCGCAGCGGAAAAAGGGCTTGTCAAAAAGCCCTTTCCCGCATACAATATTTTTGAAGTATCGCGTTTTCGCGGCCAGTGGCCGCTGTTAAGGGAGGTTATTTGTCAATGGGATGGGGCGTCAATGTTTTAGTAGGTCAGTCGGGCGGTCCGACTGCGGTCATCAACTCCAGCCTGGCGGGCGTGTTTGAGTCGGCCCGCGCGCTCGGAGTCGACCATGTTTACGGCATGGAGTACGGCATTGAAGGTCTGCTTCAGGGGAAAATCGTGGACCTCAATCAATATCTGGACGATAAGATGGAGATTGAGCTGCTCAAGCGCACGCCCTCGAGTTATCTGGGCAGCTGCCGGTTCAAGCTGCCCGACCCGGGTACTGACGAGCGGCCGTTCCTGCGCCTGTTTGAATTGTTTGAGAAGTACAGCATCGGCGCCGTTTTCTATATCGGCGGCAATGACTCGATGGATACCATTGCCAAGCTGGCCGCATACGGTGCAGCAAAGGGTAGCAGCATCCGATTCATCGGTGTTCCCAAGACGATTGACAATGACCTGATGTTTACCGACCACACGCCGGGCTACGGCAGTGCGGCCAAATATATTGCCACTATATTAAAGGAAGTCATCTGCGATTCCAGCGTGTATGATATCCGCAGCGTTACGGTTGCCGAGATTATGGGCCGCCACACCGGATGGCTGGCCGGCGCCGCAAGCCTTGCTGCCGGGCCGGACAGCCCGGGACCGGATATTATTCTGCTGCCGGAACGTCCCTTTGATGAGGACGCATTTTTGCAGCGGGTAGCCGAGCTGGAAAAGACCCGCCACAATGTGATGATTGCCGCAAGTGAGGGTGTCAAGAATCGGGACGGCGTGTTCCTCTGCGACCTTGTCAGCACGGCCGGCCAGCTGGACGCATTCGGCCATAAGGCTATTCTGTCCGGCACGAGCCGGTACCTGGCTGACCTGATTCGGGTGCGTCTGGGCTGCAAGACCCGCGCGATTGAGTTCTCCACCCTGCAGCGGTGTGCTTCCCATCTGGCGAGCCGCACCGATGTGACCGAAGCCTATCAGGCAGGCGGTGCCGCCGTTGAGGCCGCTTTTGAGGGGCAGACCGGCATGATGGCCGGCATCCGCCGGATTTCCGACCAGCCTTACCGCACTGAAACCGCCATGGTGGACGTTCAGAAAGTTGCCAATCTTGAGAAAAAGGTGCCGGACAGCTGGATCACTGCGGACGGAATGGGCGTCACTGCGGAGTTTGAGCGCTACGCACGCCCCCTCATTCAGGCTGAGCTGACCCCCATCTACATTGACGGCGTTCCCCGCCATCTTCACCTCGAGAGCCGGGACGCACAGTAAATTATTCTAATATAAAATATGCCGGGCACGGTTCCTTTTTTTGGGGAACGTGCCCGGTACATTTTATATTGGGGTTATATTGCAGAGGTTACTTCACATAGAAAATGCGGTTTTCCTTGCGGGGTGCGGCGGGCTTTTTGCCATCCGGTGCGGCGTAGCCGAGAATACAGTTGCCGACACCCCGGAGATTTTCAGCATTGGGGATGCCCCACTCCTTCAGCAGTGCTTTCCCCTCCTGTGTGTCAAACATTTCTTTGGCGCGGTGAATCCAGCAGGCGGAAAGACCAACGCTCTCGGCGGCATTGAGCATATTGCCCATCGTCAGGCTGCCGTCCTCCACCCAGGTAGAAGCGGTGGCATCCGCCAGCACTACGGCCACGCAGGGAGCGCCGTAGAATGGGTCGTTGTCGGAACCCATGACCGCCGCGTTCATGGCGCTGAGCTTTTTGACGGTTTCAGGGTCCTGCACCACCACAATGATAGTGCTCTGACGGCCCATGCCTGTCGGCGCCCAAAGTCCGGCATTGACAACTGCTTCCAGCGCTTCGGGATCAGGCATACGTTTTTCGTAGCTGCGGCAGCTGCGGCGGCTGCGCAAAGTTTCAAGCACTTGGTTTTCCATAGACAATCTATCCTTTCTTTAATGCCCCTTTCAAGGCACGATGATACAAAATGGAGCGGATTCATTAATGTTTTTGTCATATCTATTTGGTGCAAACTGCTAAAACAGCCCGACAAAAATTTGTCAAATTCTTCGTTTCAGCCATTGCCTTTTGGACGCGATTCCGCTATACTTATTACAGTTCCATTATAAATGATTTTACAATGGCATACAAGGAGGTATTTTTCCCATGGAGACCTATGGAATTGAAAAACTCGGTATCATCGGCCCCAAGGCCGTGTACCGCAATCTGACCCCTGCTCAGCTGACCGAGGCTGCTCTGCGCCGCGGTGAAGGCACCCTGAGCAACACCGGTGCTCTGGTTGTTACCACCGGCAAATATACCGGCCGCTCCCCTAACGACAAGTTCATCGTGGACACTGAAGGCGTCCACAATGAGATTGCTTGGGGCAAGGTCAACCGCCCCATCAGCCGTGAGAAGTTCAACGCCATCAAGGAGAAGGTTGCCGCTTACCTGCAGGGCCGCGAAATCTTCATCTTCGACGGCATGGCCGGCGCTGATCCCAAGTACACCAAGAAGTTCCGCATCGTGAACGAGCTGGCCAGCCAGAACCTGTTCATCCATGACCTGCTCATCCGTCCCACCGCAGAGGAGCTGGCCAACTACGGCGAGCCTGACTACACCATGCTGGTCGCTCCCGGCTTCAAGTGCGATCCCGCCGTTGACGGCGTGAACAGCGAAGCTGCCATCATGATCGACTACGAAGCTCACATGATCGTCATCTGCGGCAGCCAGTACAGCGGCGAGATCAAGAAGAGCGTCTTCTCCACCATGAACTACGTCATGACCAAGGAGAACGTCCTGCCCATGCACTGCTCCGCCAACATGGACCCCGTCACCGGCGAGACCGCTGTCTTCTTCGGTCTGTCCGGCACCGGCAAGACCACCCTGTCCGCTGACCCCGCCCGTCAGCTCATCGGCGACGACGAGCACGGCTGGAGCCCCGACGGTGTGTTCAACTTCGAGGGCGGCTGCTACGCCAAGTGCATCAACCTCTCTGCCGAGAACGAGCCTGACATCTACAATGCCATCAAGTTCGGCTCCCTGGTCGAGAACGTTGTGATGGATCCCGAGACCCGCGAGTTCGACTTCAATGACGGTTCTCTGACCGAGAACACCCGCGTGGGCTACCCCATCGACTACATCAACAACGCTGCTGTGCCCAGCCGCGGCGGCATCCCCAAGGTTGTTATCTTCCTGACCGCCGATGCGTTCGGCGTTCTGCCTCCGATCAGCCGTCTGAGCCGTGAAGCTGCCATGTATCACTTCGTGACCGGCTTCACCTCCAAGCTGGCTGGCACCGAGCGCGGCGTCACCGAGCCGCAGCCCACCTTCTCCACCCTGTTCGGCGAGCCCTTCATGCCGATGGATCCCGCTGTTTACGCTGAGATGCTCGGCGAGAAGCTGGACAAGTACGGCACCAAGGTTTACCTGGTCAACACTGGCTGGGCCGGCGGTTCCGCTGCTTCCGGCGCAAAGCGCATGAAGCTGAGCTACACCCGCGCCATGGTCACCGCCGCTCTGAACGGCAGCTTCGACAACATCGAGTTCAAGCATCATGACGTGTTCAACGTTGACTATCCCACCGAGTGCCCCAACGTTCCCGCTGAGAAGCTGGATGCCCGCGGTATGTGGGAGGACAAGGCTGCTTACGACGAGCAGGCCAACAAGCTGGCTCAGATGTTTGCTGACAACTTCGCCAAGAAGTACCCCAATATGCCCAAGGAGATCGCCGAGGCTGGCCCGAAGCCCCTCTGATTTGATCTCAGCCTGAGCTGAAATAACTGCCGCCCGCCGGATTGTTCCGGCGGGCGGCTTTTTGCTGTTATAAAGTTTTGCGCTTGTGTTTTACACATTCCGTTCGGCGCGCAGGATTGTCACGCTGACGGGGGCAAGGGTAACGCACCCAGTCTGTACCGGGCCAAAGGCTTCTGTTCCGGCGTTGGTCCCATCGCACAGCAGGCGCCAGGAGCCGCTTGGCAGGGCGGCTGTCTGCGGAACTGGTTCCGGGTTATAGTAGACAGCTAAACGTCCCGGCAGCGCGTCTGTGGGGCGCTCAGGCACAAATCCGATGAGATTGCCCTCCAGTGGAAGGCGGCAGGGCCGCGCGCCGTCCGTGCCGGAGAGTTCCGGGTAGGCACGGCGGATGGCAAGCAGTCCGCGGTAGTAGCGGACCAAATCCTCCTGTGCGCCAGCGCGGGACCAATCCAGCGCGTTGAGTTCGGCAGGGCCGCGGTAGGTATTGGGCGCGCCATTTTTGGTGCGGGCAAACTCCTCACCGGAAAGCATGAACGGCAGGCCCTGGCAGGTCAGGTAGATTCCCGCCGCCATGCGGTTCTGAGCAAGGAGGTCTGCCTCCGGTTCGGCAAAGTTTTTGGTGTGTCCCGCAGTGCATTTGAGCTTATCCCAGAGCGTGTAATCGTCATGGGCGGAGACATACTGCACGATCTGACGCGGGTTTTGCGGGCGGAACCCCCCTGCACCGTCCTGCCAGGCGGAGATTGCGTGGAGCAAATCACGCGCGCACCCGGGCCGCCCATTCACATAGCCGGGAGCCGCACTGTCAAAGACACTGCCCTTGATGGCGTCCCGCGTGGAATCACAGAAAAAGCCAATACGCGGGTGCAGCCGGTCCGCCGCCTGCTTGTTGGCGGGAACAGCGCGGCGCGGCATCCGGGTTGTCCCGCCCTGCCACGGCTCACCGTAGAGCAGGATATCTTTTCCTCCGGGCAGTTTGTCCAGCGCGGCGCGCACGGCGTTCATCGTATCCACATCCGTGAGTGCCATCAGGTCAAAGCGGAAACCGTCCACATGGTATTCCTTGGCCCAGTAGACGCAGGAATCTACGATGTAGCGCCGCACCATTGTGCGCTCAGTGGCAAAGTCATTGCCGCAGCCGGAACCGTTGGTGAGGGTTCCGTCCGGCCACCGGCGCAGCCAGTAGCCGGGAACGATGCGTTCCATCCAGTTGTCGGCATGATAGGTGTGGTTGTACACAACGTCCATGACCACGCCCAGTCCCGCGCGGTGGATGGCCGCAATCATCGCGCGGCACTCCCGCACGCGGACCTCGCCGTGGTAGGGGTCGGTGGCGTAGGCGCCTTCCGGAACGTTGTAGTTCAGTGGGTCGTAGCCCCAGTTGTAGCCGCCGGTGCGCTGGTCAACCGTGGCAAACTCAAAAATCGGCTGGAGCTGCACATGGGTCACGCCGAGATTTTTGAGGTAGTTCAGGCAGGTCGGGTGAATGCCGTCCCCGTCAAGGGTGGTATTATCCATCGTAAAGGCGAGGAATTTACCGCGCAGATTTTCCGGCACACCGCTGTGCGGGTCGGCGGAAAAATCCGAGACGTGCGCCTCCCAGACCGACTGCGCGTGGGGCGGCAGTTCGGGGCGGCGGTCGTTCTCCCAGCCGTCGGGCACGGCAGAATCAAGGTCCAGCACCATGCTGCGTTCCCCGTTGATGCCCGCCGAGCGCGCATACGGGTCGGCGGCGCTGTCGGTATGGCCGTCCGGGAAGGTCAGTTCATAGCGGTAATACTGCCCCGCAAGGTTGCCGGGCAATACGGTCAGCCAGGTTCCATGAGCATCTTTCTGCATGGGGGTCAGCCCCAAATCCGCCGCGCCGGGTTCCTCGTCCGAGCCTGTCGTGTAGCGGTGCAGCGTGACCGAACTGGCGGTGGGTGCCCAGACCCGGAAAGCCGTGCGTTCCGGCGTCCAGTTTGCGCCAAGGTCGTGCCGCGGGTAAGTCGGCAATGCCGCTGCCTGTGTTTCATTCATCGGTGATCTTCCCTCCCCTGCGCCGGTGCAAAGCCCTGCCCGGCGCGTATCTGGCATTATTTTATCAGGTGTTCAACATTTCCGCAAGGGCTGATAAAAGGCAGCGGGCTGCCTGTATGGATACAGACAGCCCGCTTGGCATTTTTTAGGGATTCAGCTTTCCTCGTTCCCCCGCTTCGCATTCAGATGAGCGAAGGAAGTCCGGTTCTCAGCTATGAGAACTGCGTTTCAGATAACAGATATAGCCGGGCAGTGTGCTGTGAAGGTTGGGCAGCGGCAGGCCGTGGGCGCGAAGGGCCTCACCATCCTGCACACAGCGGGAAGTTTCTGCGCCGGTTTGGCGGATTTCCGCCTCATAGCAGCCCTGTGCAGCAAAGGGCAGCGGCAGACTGCGGCCATCCAGCACGGCACCGACCGCAAAGACGATTGCCTGTGAGGAATCCGGCGCAGCAATAGCCCATGCAGAGCCAAAGCCGTCCGGCGGGCAGAGGCGGTAGAGCGTACCGCTGCGAATCAGCGCACCATGTTCCTGATAGAACGCCGACCATTCACGCAGTTCTGCGCGCTGGTCCTGCGAATAGGCGGTCAAATCCAGCTCATACCCGAAGGTTCCGGACAACGCTGCCGCCATCCGCGCCTGTGGGTCCGAAACGTGGCCGGTGACGTGGTTGGGCACGGCGGAATAGTGCGCACCCATTGTGCATGGCGGATAAAACAGCGATGTTCCGTATTGAATTGTCAGACGGGAAAGGGCATCGGTGTTGTCGCTTGTCCAGATCTGCGGGCTGTAATAAAGCATTCCGCAGTCAAACCTTGCGCCGCCGCCCGCACAGTTTTCAAGCAGCAAGTCGGGGTAGCGGTCAATCAGGCGCTGCTGGAGGTCATACACCCCCAGCACATAGCGGTGGTACACTTCACCCTGACGGGCAGCGGGCAGTGCGGCGCTGTATACATTGGCCAGCGAGCGGTTCATATCCCATTTAAGGTAGCGGATCGGGCAGGAATCCAGCAGCGCCGTCAGCTGCTGCCAAATGCCTTCCCGCACATCATCGCGGGAAAAATCCAGTGTGTACTGGTGGCGGATGGGCAGCGTGGCGCGGCCGGGGATCTGAAGTGCCCAGTCAGAGTGTGCGCGGAACAGCTCACTGTCGGGGCTGATGGCTTCCGGTTCCACCCAGATGCCGAAATCCAGCCCCAAATCGTTGATTTTACGGCACAATCCGTCCACGCCGCCGGGCAGTTTGGCGGTATCGGCCGCCCAGTCGCCAAGGGAAGTCGTATCATCATTGCGGCCTTTGAACCAGCCGTCATCCAGCACAAAGAGGTCCACGCCGCTCTGTTTGGCGGCACGGGCAAGCGCGAGGAGTTTTTCCTCATCAAAAGTAAAATAGCACGCCTCCCAGCTGTTGATAAGGACAGGGCGTTTAAGCGACATATCGCGGTATTTGCCGCGGATCAGATGTTCGCGGATGGCTGTGTGGAAGCAGCGGCTCATGCCGCCAAGTCCCGAATTGCTGTACACGAGTGCAGCTTCCGGCGTGGTGAAGGATTCGCCGGGCGCAAGAATCCAGGCAAAATGGTACGGTTCAATGCCGGCGGCAAACCGCACCCCGGCATTGCTCTGTTCGGCCTGGATGCGGAAGTTGCCGCTGTACACCAGCGCCATGCCCCAGCACTCGCCGGAGGTTTCGGTTGCATCCGGAGTGCAGAGCAGCGCGGCGGGATTGTGGAAATGATTCGGGATGCCGCACACACTGCCCACGCTCTGCACACCGGGGCGCAGCGGGGTGCGGTGCGGCGTACGCTCGTATGCCCAGTCCCCGTCCAAAGTCAGGAAATCCAGGTCTTTGCGCGGCAGGTCAAGCGAAAAGGACGGTACCCCGCGCAGTGTGAGCGGCGCAGAGCCGGTATTTTGAATGACTGCCGCGCGGGTAATCAGGTCGCAGTCCGCAATCACGCCGTACAAAAGCTGCACGGTCAGACCTGCGGCATCGGTCAGCGTGATGCTGAGGGTTTCCCCCTGTGGGTCCTGCGCCCAAAAAGCCGGCAGACCGGGCAGAGAATACTTGCCGGGGCGGACCTCTGCGCTCTCAAAGCAGAGATCGGCAGCTATCGTTCCGTCCGCAAACTCCGGCTCAAAAAACGGGGCACGGTGATCGCCAAGACCGGGAGCGGGCCATTCCTGCGGCAGCAGGTTGGGCCAGCAGCCGGGGTCCTTGTGCGGCGGCAGGACGACGGCAGACGCATCGGTGCGCGGACCATAGTAGAGGTGCAGGAGATGTCCCTGCTCATCCACGGCCATCTGGTAGGTTGTGTGGGCCGTATGCAGGGCGAAAAAGTGCCCGCTGGGTTCACAGACAATCATGGTTCTGTCTCCTTCTGGTAGAATTTGGAACGCAGAATGAGGGGGGGTATCGTCATACGCGGGTTTCCAACGCATTGCAGCTGCCGTCCACACGGTATACACCGCTTGCCGCCGGGATGAAATAGCTTGCGCCGGGGGCGAGCGGGAAGGAATCGCCGCCCACAGTCAGGGTTCCCTGCCCGGAGGTAATGAGCAGGTGAACAAAGCTGGTCTCATCCGCCGTGCCCGCAAAGGGCGCGGTGCGGGAATCGGTGGTAAAGTAATCGCACTGTCCGAGGTGACTGCCAAAATCCTGCTTGACAGGCTTTTCCAGCCGGGTGACCTTGAGTGCCTGGTCAATGTGCAGCGCGCGCGGTTTGCCGTCCGCGCCGATGCGGCCGTAGTCGTAGACGCGGTAGGTCACATTGGAGTTCTGCTGAATCTCCGCAATGACGATGCCCTTGCAGATGGCGTGCAGCGTGCCGGAGGGGATGAAAAACACATTGCCCTTTTTGACCGGTACAGCGTTGAGGACTTCCGGCAGGGTGTTATTCCGGATGCGCTCGGCAAATTCTTCTTCGGTGATAGGTTCACGGAAGCCATAATACAGGAAGGCATCCGGCTCGGCCTCAAGCACAACCCACATCTCGGTCTTGCCGTACTGTCCCTCATGTTCAAGGGCGTAGGCATCGGACGGATGAACCTGAATGGAAAGATTGTCCTTTGCGTCAATCAGCTTGACAAGGACGGGGAAATTTTCAAATTTTTTGCAGCGGGTGCCGGCAGCTTCGGGGTGTGCGGCAAGGTAATCGGGCAGTGTGGTGCCGTCCGGCAGCACGCTCGGCCCATCAGGATGGCAGGAAAGCACCCAGGCTTCGGCCAATGGTTCAAGATTGCTCTTGACGCCGTATTCTGTGCGAAGTTTATTTCCGCCCCAGAGGTAATCCTTGCAGGCGGGAGTCAATGGAAAGGCAGACATACGCTCACCTCATCATCTTTTTTCGATTTTTGCAAAGGCCGGGCGCAGCGCATACGCAAACGCCGTGATGGCCGCACCGCCCAAAATCAGCAGGCAGGGCGGAAGCAAATAATAGTAAAGCGGTTCAACAAAAATGCGCAGCAGCGGCAAGGCCAGCACCAGCACAAGCCAGATTAGAGTTGCCTTGATGTTGGCTGCGCAGAGCAGAACACCGTCCTTCAGAAGCGGGACCACCTTTGAATAGGTAAACCGGCCGAGCAGCGCAAAGGCGCCGCCGAAGGCGCAGACCCATACAAGGCCCAATATGGCGGAAAGGGCAATCAGTGCCCCGCCGAGCGAACCGGAGTTGGCAGTGCCAATCTGGTAATCTGCCGCAATCACCAGTGCCGACAGTGCGAGCACCAGCCAGACGCGGGTCGCAATGGCCCAGTCACGCCGGAACGCAGTCAAGTAATCATGGATGACGCGGTAATCCAGCTCATCGTCCTTGGAAGCGGCCGCCATTTTCCCTGCGACTGAAAAAGCCGCCGAAGTGGAGGCGCCGATGGTAACGATTGGCAGGCAGCCGATCAGCCAGCACAGGTTGAGCAGGAAGACATCCCCCACAAAGCCCATGAAGATAAAGAAAGGAGACTGCGGCAGATTGTTGTTTTTCATTGGTTTTGATTCCTCTCCGGTATAAGTAAAAACGGTTCAGCGGGCAGTGCCGTGCCGCCGAACAGATCGGCAGGGCCAAAATCCGCCCACGCATAGCGTACAGCGGCAGGCTCAGAGACCTGCGGGGTGGATAGGCAGACGGTGTCCGGTGCGGTGAGTTCGGCGTGTGCCTCATAGAACACCCCGTCTGTTCCGCAGATTTCAAACCCGCGGCCCGGCGCACGAAGGACCAGCGCATTGCCGCAGTCGGCAAAATGTACCTGCACCTGTGCACTCTCACGCACGGCGTACTCCGCACGAGGCGAAACGCCGGTGACCGGCTTATGATAGACCGTTTGCAGACTAAGCAGCCCCAAACGGGTACCGGGGGTTTGCTTATCGGTCGGGTGGATGTTATCCGGCTCCCCGCAGTCCATCAAAACAGCCAGTGCAGCGTTGGGTTCTGTATGTGCCACAGCGCTCTGTGCGGCGCGCAGCACCGGCCAGCTGCCGGGAACGGCACCGCCAAACCGCGGCAGCTGCACGAGCAGGAACGGGAGCTGTCCGGCTGTGTCCCCCCAGTCGGCACGCCAGCGGCGGACAAGATGGCTCAGCAGAACACGGTAGTCCTGCGCCCATTCCTCATCCTGTTCCCCCTGGTAGTACCAGAAGCCGCGCACTGCGTAAGGACAGACCCTGCGCAGCATTGCTTCATACAGATTGCCCGGGTGCTGATAACTTGTACGCCCGGCCGGAGGCGGCCATGGATAGGCACCGCATTCACGGTCAATCACGGCCTGACTCACATTCGGATCGGCAGTGCGCACCGCGGCGGCACGGACATTCCACTCATCCACCTTCTGCTGATAGGCGGCGTTTTCGCGCTCAAAATCCGCATCGGTCTTATCCCCCACGCGGGCTTTATACCAGGCAAGACGGCGCTGTCCTTCCGGGAAAGTTTCCAGTTCCGCACAGGGCATCCAGCAATGGGCGTACGTTCCGCCCCAATAACAGCATATTACCCCGATATGGGTTCCCGGCAATGCCTGCGCAAGAGTTCGCGCGGCATAGTAGGCCACGGCGGAGATGGTCGCGGCGGTTTCGGGCAGTACGGTCTGCCAACGGGCTTCGGCTCTGTCGGCCTGTTCCGATGTGGTAACTTTGGGCACCGCATAAAAATGCAGGAAGGGATTGGCGCACGCCGCCACCGCTGCCGCGCCGTTTTGGCTGTTTTGCAGTTCCAGCTCCATGTTGCTCTGCCCGCCGGCCAGCCAAACTTCCCCTATCCAAACCCCTGTAAAACACAGACACTGCGCATCCCCGCGCAGTGTCATCGTGCATGGCCCGCCCGCCGGCTGTGCCGGCAGGGTAAGGTGCCACTGCCCGTCCGCCGCCGTTACAGTCTGAGCGGTGACGGCGGCGCGGCCGGGGATGTTCAGTTCACAGTATACGGCTGTACCGGGTTCGCCCGTACCCCATACAGGGAGAGGGGCGCCCTGCTGCAGGACCATTCCGCTGCTGAACACCTGCGCGGCGTTCAGGCATCCTTCACTGTTCCGCATGGCGAAGCAGCTCCATATTGCGGTCAATCAGCGCGCAGCGCTGGGCTACGCAGTCACGGCTGCGCAGTGGGTCAGCGAGCGTGTTGAAAGCAAAGTCCAGCAGCTTATCTACCGTGGTGGAAGCCACATGGAGGCGGGTATCACTTGCGGCATAATAAATATACACCTCACCGTTCTCCCGCGCAATAGCTCCGTTCGTAAAGACCACGTTGGACACATCACCCACACGCTCCCAATCGCGCGGCGCAATGAGGAATCCGGACGGCTCAGCAATCACCTTCCACGGTTCGTTCAAATCCGTCACGAAAACATAAACGACATACCGCAGTCCGGCAGCCGTGTTGCGCACGCCGTGCGCAATGTGCAGCCAGCCCTTTTCGGTCCAAATCGGGGTCGCGCCCTCACCGTTTTTGGCTTCGGTGATGGTATGGTAGCGCCGGGGCGATGTGATGATTTCCTCATCAATGACGGGATGGGTAATGTCATCACACAGTCCGAACCCGATGCCGCCGCCCGAGCCGGTCTCGATAAAGTCATCCATCGGACGGGTATAGAAGGCATATTTGCCATTGACGAACTTCGGCAGCAGATCCACATTGCGCTGCTGCGGGCTGCGCAGTGTGACGAGGTTGGGAAGGCGCTCCCAGGTTTTGAGGTCCTTTGTGCGCACAATGCCCGCAGCGGCCACAGCAGCCGAGAGGTCAGGGTTCGTTTTGTCCTTGCTCTCCGAGCAGAACACGCCGTAAATCCAGCCATCTTCATGCTTGGTCAGCCGCATATCATAGACGTTTGTCTCCTCAGGGCAGGTGTCGGGCAGTTCAACAGGCTTTTCCCAGAAGCGGAATCCATCCACCGGGGAATCGCTTTCCGCCACGGCGAAAAAGCTCTTGCGGTCATTGCCCTCCACGCGGGCAACCAGATAGTATTTTCCGTTCAGTTCAATGGCACCGGCATTGAACACCGCATTGACGCCAAGGCGTTCCATAAAATACGGGTTGGTCGCGGCGTTCAGGTCATAGCGCCATTCCAGCGGGATATGCTCGCGGGTCAGCACGGGGTTTTCCCACCGGTCATAGATGCCGTTATAAAAGTCTGTTTTTTTGTTTTTGCGGGCAAGCAGTTCTTCCTGGCGTTTTTTCTGGCGCAGGTATTCGGGATGCAGTTCAAACGTTGACATCGGGATCCCTCCTGATCAGTTCAAAGCAGAGTCTGCCGTTATGATACGGGCATTTCCACGGTTCCACAATGGGTTTTTGGATTGGATTTCCGGCGGCATCTGTACACCAGAACCATTCGCTTCCGGGGCGTTTATCCACCATCTTTGACTCGATGTAGTGCCAGATGTCGGCAGCGGCGGCGGCATATTTTTCATCGCCGGACTTTTCAAACTCGTTGACAAAGCCCAGCACTGCCTCGGCCTGTACCCACCAAACACGGGTCGTGTTATCCACACCGCGCTCACACTCATTGAGCAGCGAGTGATCGCGGTAGGCGTGGCGGTAGACGGACTGTGCAAGGTCGCTGTCAATGGATTCGATGCGTGCAATCAGCGCGTCATCGTCCAAAAGACGGCAGCCCCAGTCGATGAGCCAGCTCGACTCAATATCATGGCCGTAGCTGTACAGATCAATAATGGAGTTGTAATGCTCATCAAAGAACACAAGCTGGCGGTGCAGTTCCGGGCTGTACACTTTTTCGGAGTAAATCGTGAGGATTCGGCGCATTGCCGTGCCGACAGCAGGCAGCTTTGCCGCCTGATAAAGTCCCGAGTATCCTTCAAATACGTGAAGCAGCGTGTTCATTGTCTTAGCGGCAAGAACACCGTTTTCGCTCAGCTTTTCGTTGCTCTCAGGCTTCCAGTCCACCGTAAAGGCTTCAAGATAGCCCTCCTCATCGGTGCAGTGTGCTTCAATGACCTTGAACAGTTCCACGGCGTGCGCAAGCGCCTGCACATTGCCGGACATCCGGTAGTAAGCCGAAAGCGCATAGATGGCAAACGCCTGGTTGTAGGTGTGTTTGGTTGTGTCGAGCGGCTTTCCGTCATAGGTCACGCTCCAGTAAACACCGCCGTTTTTCTTGTCAAGGCAGTGTTCCTCCAGGAAGTCATACGCGTGGTCAGCGGCAGCACGCACATCAGCGCGGCCTGTGAGCATTGCGGCCTCCGAGAAGAACCACAGAATACGGCTGTTGAGGATACACCCCTTCTCTGCCTGCTTGTGCAGTGTCAGGTCATAGTCCAGAAGACCGTAAAATCCGCCGTATTCATCATCGCGCAGCTTCAGCCAGAACGGCAGTATCGTCTCGTCGAGCATTGTGCGGGCGGCTTCGGACAGTTTCATAACATTCTCCTTTCCCGCCGGATCGGGCGCGGGCGAGGGTATTTTTCCTAACCCCCGTTTCGGATTTTGTCTGGGATTTACCGGCGGCCAACCTCGCGGTCACTCTCATCGGTCTCATCGTGGGCAAGAATGTAGCTGACCACCTCATCGGCGGTGGTGAAAGCCAGACCTACATAGCTGTCCGCACAGCCGTAGTAGACGGCAATACGGCCCGTCTCGGAATCCTGAAGGGTGGCACACGGGAAGCAGACATTCGGCACAAAGCCGCGCTCCTCATACCATTCCTCAGGCGTCAGCAGGAAAGTATTGCAGCGATGCAGCACACGGCTGGGTTCATCCTTATCAAGAATTGCGCCGCCGATGGAATACACCAGGCCGTTGCAGGTGCCGGTGACGCCGTGGTAGAACAGCAGCCAGCCCTCACTCGTCTCAATGGGCGCAGCGCCGCCGCCAATCTTGACATTTTCCCACCAGTTTGAGTTCTTTTTGCCCATCACATGGCGGTGATGACCCCAGTATTCCATATCAGGGCTTTCGCTGATGTAGATGTCGCCGAACGGTGTATGTCCGGAATCCGACGGGCGGGAGAGCAGCATGAATTTGCCGTTCACCTTGCGGGGGAACAAAACCGCATTGCGGTTGAAAGGCAGGAACGGGTTTTCAATGCGGGTAAAAGTCTTGAAGTCAGTGGTTTTGGCCATACCGATGGCCGCACCGTAGGCATCCTGGCACCAGATGATATAATAGGTATCCTCCACCTTGACAAGGCGGGGGTCATAGGCGTAGATGGGCATGAACGGCTGGCCGTTCTCGTCCACAAACTGAATCTTATCCTTATCAAAGGTCCAATGGATGCCGTCCTGGCTGTGTCCAAGGTAGATAAAAGGCACGCCGTTGGTCTGTTCACCGCGGAATACGCCGATGAACGCGCCCTCATAAGGCACGACCGCCGAGTTAAAGATGCGCGCCACACCGGGAAGCGGGTTGCGGGCAATGATGGGGTTTTCGGTGTAGCGCCACAGAGGCAGAGTCTGGTCTGCCGGACGTTCCTGCCAGGGAATATTGGGGAGTGCATCGCAGAGCAGCTGTACATTAGCCATAGCAGTTGATTCCTCTCATTCAAAAATAGGAAGGCGGCTGCGTCCCGCTCCGCGGAGCGCAGCCGCCTTCATTTTACTTATTGTTCAGGCTGAAAACCTATTGGGCTCAGCCCTTGACCGCACCGGCAGCCATGCCGCTGTAAATCTGGTCCTGGCAGAGCAGGAAAACAATCAGTGCGGGGATAATCGTGATGATAACACCGGCACAGATGTAGTTATACTGACTGCCCATAGGTCCAGTAAAGACATACAGCGAGGTGGAAACCACCTGGTACTTGGTCTTATCCTGCAAATACAGGTTGGCCATGTAGTATTCGTTGTAGGTGGAAACACCTTTCAGAATTGCGCTTGTGACAATGGCGGGCTTGAGCAGCGGCAGCAGGATGCGGAAATACACCCCGAAGTAGCTGCATCCGTCGAGAATCGCGCTCTCATCTAAGCTGACGGGCAGATTTTCAAAGAATTGCAGGAAGATGTAGATGGTGATAACATCTGTGCCCATCATCAGGATGATGTAGCCGGGCATCGAGTTGACAAGATGCAGTGCCGTCATAATCTGGTACACGGTGACCTGCGTGGCAATGCCGGGGATCAGCGTGGCAATCATGAACAGGTTGCGGATCAGCCCGTTGCCGGGGAACTGGAAGCGGTTGAGGACGTAGGCAAGCATGGAAGAAATCAGAACCGAGCCGGCAAGCACGCAAATCAGAATGGTAAAGCTGTTCAGGAATGCGTGGCCCATATCCGCCTTCTGCCAGGCGGTGATGAAGTTGTCAAAATAGAGCCAGCTTTCAGGCGGGGTCATAACGGTAGTGGAGGCATATTCCTCGTTGGTCTTGAACGCCGTAATGACGCAGGAGACAATGGGAACCAGCGCGACAAAAGCCGCAAAAATCAGCAGCGTATATTTGGCAACGCTGACAAGCGCCTGACGCACCTTGATGGCTTTAATGTCATTCATGGTAGGACCCCCTTAGTCTTTGCCCGCCGGGCTTGCGCTCATCGCCTTGGCGGCGGTGTTCTGCTCAGTGGTAACCGTCAGTTTGACGGGTTTGTTTTCCGCATCTTCCAGTTTCTTCTGCACGAATTTCTGGATTGCGGTGACAATCAGGATCAGACCCAGCAGCACAACAGCCATTGCGGAGGCAAGGCCAACCTTCTGGTCGGTGTGTGCGAGTTTATCCATAACAACGAAGTAGGTGGAAGTGCCGAAGCCGCCGCCCGTGACAACGTACGGCATCTCGAAGGCGGACAGAGCGCCGGAAACCGAGATGATGAGGTTCAGCACAACAATGGTGCGGATGGAGGGCAGGATAATGTCCTTGAACTTATGCCAGGCGTTCGCGCCGTCAATCTCGGCTGCCTCATAAAGAGTGGAGTCCACCGAGGCAATGGCGCCGATAAACATGACGATGTTCTGGCCGACATATTTCCATACCGAGCAGGCCACCAGTACAATGTTGTTGATGGATTCATCCTTCAGCCAGTACGGGCAGGATTCCAGCGGGATTCCGAGGAAGCCGAGCAGGCTGTCCAGAACGAAACCATGTGTGAAGAAGAACTTGAAGATAAAGCCGACCGAGATGCCGCAGATCAGGCACGGGAAGTAGTACGCAGCGCGGAAGAACTTGCCGCCCTTAACCTTAAAGCTGAGGATGGTGGCGAAGAGCAGCGCCAGCGCCATCTGCACCACCGAGCCGACCATATAGTAAAGGCTCAGTTTGAGTGCCTGGAAGCAGTCATCACGGGTGAAAACGTCAATGTAGTTCTTAAGTCCGACAAACTCACGCTTGCCGATGTACTTCATTTTGAAGAAGCTGAACTGCACCATCTTGAAGAATGGCAGATAAGTGAAGGTAAACAGCAGTGCCAGGGGTACCAGCAAAAAGACCAGCGTTACGATGATCTGCTGACCGCGCATACTGTGGCACCATTGCTTGAAACTCTTGCGGGGTTTCTTCTCGGAAAGGGTCTGTGTGCTCATGACAGTACCTCCTTACATCAGAAAGAAAAACGGGGGCGGGAATCCCCGCCCCCGCCCGTCTTTCTTTCCCGAATTGCTTTACTGAGGAGCGTATTCGTCCACAGCTGCGTTCCAGGCTTCGTTCCAGTCGGCCACGATATCATCGAGGGTTTCGTCCCCGTTAATAGCGGCTTCGACAACGCGCTGAACGTGGGTCTGGTCAGCGTTCAGAGACAGCTCGGATTCCTGGTTGACGTTGGGCTGCAGGTCGGCAAGCTCAGCCGGTGCGGGCGTGTCCTCAATGAGGTCGATGCCGTCAAATGCAGCCAGAGTCTCGGGGTATTCCTGGCTCTTGAGAACCGGCACGCCGCCCTGGTCATAGGCGAAGTTGCTGGACTCGCTCAGCCACTTGATGTAGAGCATCGAAGCGATCTTGTTGTCATCGCTGATGTTCTTGTTGACGCCGTAGCAGTAGTCGGCGCCGGCGCTGGCGTACTGAGTACCGTTGACGGTGATGGGGAACGGCATATAGCCGATGTCATCGGCGTTGGGACCGGCATCCTGCATCTGGACGATTGCCCAGCTGCCCAGAACCATGGCGCCAATCTTGCCTTCGTTGATCATGGGTTTGCAGCCTTCCCAGTCGGTCGTGGTCGGGTCATCCTCGGTCAGACCGCGCTTGACGGCTTCGTACAGGGTGTAGTAAACGGCGTAGGGGCCCATATCATCAGCACCCAGAGCACCCTTCGCAAAGGGATCCTTGGTCTGAGGCATCGTGATGTTCATCCAGTCACCGTCGCCGGTTGCGCCGCCGCCGATGTAGGCATCCCATGCGCTCATCGTCCAGCCGGCTGCGTAGTTGGTGTACAGAGGAACGATGGAGGGATCATAATCCTTAATCTTCTGCAGAGCATCCAGGAACTCGTCAGGCGTCTTGGGCAGCTCGGTGATGCCGGCAGCCTCAAACACGGCCTTGTTGTAAACAACGCCCTGCGCATTGCCGGTGGAAGGAATGCCGTAGACATCCTGGCCGTATGCACGGTTTGCAGCAAAGTTGTACTCGTCATTGATTGCATCCAAATCGCAGAGCTTATAGAAGTAATCGCCCAGCTCGGTCAGAGGAATGGTGGTGGGGATCATGCAGATGTCGCCCCAGTCATTCGAGGTCAGGCGGGTGGTCATATCGTTGGCGTAGTCGGTGATTCCTTCATAGCTGATGGTGATGTTGGGGTAGAGTTTCTGGAACTCGGCCACATAGCCATCAAAGGTTCCGTCCCCAATCAGGTCGGTACGCTGGCTGATGATCTTAATGTCGGCGGTGAGGTCGGTGTAATCCTCGCCAACCTTCAGTTCGTTGTATGCGGGCACGCCGGAAGCGGCCTCGCTGCCGTCAGCGGAAGCAGAGGCGGCAGAGGAAGAGCTGCTGCCGCCGCAGCCGGCCAGCAGACTGGCAGAGAAAGCGGCTGCCAGGGTCAGGGCAATTGCTTTTTTCATGGTGGTTTCCCTCCTGTAGTGTTGTGAACACCCTTACGAAATCTTTTTGGTGCTGCGCGCTTATCACCTTACGAGTTTAGTTTAACATTTAGTTAATAATCCGTCAATAGTTTAAGTAAAACTTTGGCATTTTCATTAAAGAGGAGGTTCCTTTTTAGGCAAACAGCACAATGTTTTAAGGGTTCTATTGTAAAAAATGCAGGCTAAATTGTTTTTTAGCCTGCGTCTATCATCGCTTTTTCTGATTTTCAGGTGGAATCACGCTTGACAAAAGCGCCCGGGACCAGCACGGTCGGCGCGGAAACGCGCTTGTGGTTCATCTGGCGGCGCAGATGGTCGATTGCCGCCGCTGCCATTCCCTCAACGTCTACACGGTAACTCGTCAGCTGCGGGGTGCAGATGGTGGAGAACCGGTAGTCATCATATCCGGTCACTGCCACATCCTGCGGGACACGGTATCCCTCACGCTTGAGCCGCTCAACAAGGTTGAAAGCGACTTCATCACAGTTGCAGACGAACGCTTCCGGCATCTCATCGGGCAGGCTAAATGGAATGAATCGCCCCTCTTTGTCGCGGTCCTCAAGGCGCCAATCCGTTCGCGGTTCAATGCCGTGGCGCAAAAGCGCTTTGCAGTAGCCAAGATAGCGGTCCATAATGGAGCTTGTCGCATTGATGCTGCCCGCAAAGCCGATTTTTTTTCGGCCAGAAGACAGAAGATGTTCGGTCATCGTGTAGCCGCCGGCCATATTGTCGCTGAGGACGCTGTCCGCAGATAACGTCTCATCGTAAAAATCAAGCAGCAGGAACGGGAGTCCGGACGCCGCAGCCCGGCTGATATAGCGCCGCGAAATTTCACCCATAAAGACAATGGCGTCCACCTTGCGGTTGGCGAGAAACGTGGGCATTACACAGTTCTTTTCTGCCTCTGAAGATACAAGTTCGAGCATACAGGAACAGCCGACAGCTGTACAGCAGTTGAGAAGTGCACGGTAGAGCGCAGAATAAAAGGCGTTTTCATTAAAGAAGTGGTCTGCGACAAGAATGCCGATGGTCTGGCCGGGCGCACTTGGCGCATCCGTTCTGCTCTGCATTTCATAGCCCATCTCACGCGCTGTTTCAAGAATTTTTGCGCGCATTTCCTCACTGACGCCTTCCTTGCCGGAAAGCCCCTTGCTGACTGACACAATACTGATGCCCAGGCGCTGGGCAATATCCGCCATGCGCACGCTTTTTGCCATAGTTGACGCCTCCCTATAGGCTGTGTGGTACTTAATTTAGTATAACAGCCTTGGTTCAGCACGTCAATGCTAAGCTAAATTTTTGGGCGATTTGCTTAAATTTTCACTTTTCTCTTGCAACAACGCGCCGAATGTGTTAGTCTGAAGACACAGCATTAAAATTTACTTTCTATTTAGGTAAATGTGAGGTGTTACGCTTGGAGGTTTCTCTGTCCGCCCTGCCGAATCTTTATGTACTTGGGCGCCATTTGCCCGGTCGGCAGCCGCTCACTCTTTTTTACACTGCCTCCGGCTTTGTCTGCCGCTTAACATCCGGCTCATTGTGGGTGCATCTTCGCGCAGACTATGAGCAGGTCGAGCCGTGGGTCACCGTGGAACTCAACGGTGCGCCCATCAGCCGGTTTGCCGTACCAAAAGGAGACAGCACGATTTGCCTGTTCCGCGGCCTGACACCCGGCATTCCCAGAACCGTGCGGCTTTTGAAGGATGTGCAGGCCATGCACGATGACCCTGCGCACCTTTTGCAGGTTGTGGGGCTTTGCTGTGATGATGACACGGAATTTCTGCCATTGCCTGCGCCGCGTCTGCGCCTTGAATTCGTGGGCGACAGCATCACAAGCGGCGAGGGGTGCATTGGTGCGCAGTGTGAGGAAGATTGGGTCGGCGCATTTTTCAGTGCCCGCGAACATTATGCACGCATGACGGCCGACTCCTTAGGCGCAGACTGGCGCATTGTCAGTCAAAGCGGCTGGGGGCTTGTCTCCGGCTGGGATAATGACCCGCATCACTGTATTATGCCTTTTTATGAACAGGTATGCGGTGTGGCGCAGGGTTCGCGCAACGCTGCGCTGGGCGCGCAGCAGCCCAATGACTTTGCTGCCTGGCCCGCCGATGCCGTTATCATCAATTTAGGAACCAATGATACCGGCGCGCTGCACAATCCTGCCTGGCGCGACCCGGAATCCGGCACCCTATTCCAGCAAAATGACCTAGCGGCTATCGGCCGCGCTGCTGTCGGGGCGCTCAAAACGCTGCGGCGCTGCAACCCTGATGCACTGCTGATTTGGGCCTATGGAATGTTAGGGGATGAACTGCGGCCCGTGCTGGAAAGCGCCGTGGCACAGTATCGGGCGGAAAGCGGGGATGCGCGCGCCGTGTACCTGCCTCTGCCCGCCGCCACATCGCAGACGCTCGGTGCCCGGCAACACCCCGGCGCTGAATGTCACCGGCAGGCGGCAAAGGTCCTGACCGAATTTTTAACTGAGCAATTCCCATCCCGTTTGATATAATAAGAGAACAAACAAGACCACAGAAAGGGGAAAATACAAATGGCTTACGAAGAACTTTACAAGCTCTGGCTGTCCCGTGCGGGGGAGGACCCCGACCTTATCACGGAACTGAACGGCATTGCCGGGGACGAGAGCGGTATCACAGACCGCTTTTACCGCGACCTTGAGTTCGGCACCGGCGGGCTGCGCGGGGTTATTGGCGCAGGCACCAACCGGATGAACATCTACACCATCCGCCGCGCTACGCAGGGTTTGGCGGACTACCTCAACGCCAGTCCCCTGCCCAAAAAAGTTGCTATTGCGCATGACAGCCGCAACAAGGGCGAGCTGTTCTGCCGCGAGGCCGCACGGGTACTGGCCGCGAACGGCATCACGGCGTATCTCTACCCCCGGCTGGAGCCGACCCCTGCGCTCTCCTGGGCGACACGGTATCTGGGATGCGGTGCGGGTATCTGCGTCACGGCCAGCCACAACCCTGCCAAATACAACGGTTACAAGGTCTACGGTGCAGACGGCTGCCAGATTACGCTGGAGGTTGCCGACAAAGTTCTGTCCGCCATTGAACAGCATGACTATTTTGACAGTCCCAAGCTGATGGATTACGATGAGGCCGCAGCCGCAGGATTGATCCAGACCATTGATGACAGATGCCTGAGTGATTTCGTGGATGCCGTGCTGGCACTGCGGCCCGGCAACGATGTGAGCAAACTGAAGCTGGTCTATACCCCGCTCAACGGCAGCGGTCTTGAGCCTGTCAAAATGCTTTTGAGCCGCATGGGTGTTCCGGCACAGAACGTGACCGTTGTGCCCGAGCAGGAAAAGCCGGACGGGAACTTCCCAACCTGCCCCTACCCCAACCCGGAAATCCGCGAGGCAATGCAGACCGGCCTTGAACTTTGCGATAAGGTTCACCCCGACCTGATGATTGGCACTGATCCTGACTGTGACCGCATGGGCGCCGCAGTGCCGGACGGACAGGGCGGCTACCGGCTTATTACCGGCAACGAGATGGGCGTACTGCTCTTTGATTACATCTGCCGTGTCCGGATTGCCAACGGCACCATGCCCAAAGACCCGGTCGCCGTGACCACCATCGTCTCGACCGACATGGCAACGCCAGTCGCAAAGAAGTATGGTGTCGAACTGCGCCGCACGCTGACGGGCTTCAAGTTTATCGGTGAGCAGATTGGACTTTTGGAAGCTGCCGGGCAAAAAGAGCGCTATATCTTTGGGTTTGAGGAAAGCTATGGCTATCTTTCGGGCGCTCATGTGCGCGATAAAGATGCCGTCAACGCCGTCATGCTGGCCTGCGAGACCGCCGCTTACTATGCCGCAAAGGGCATGAGCCTTCTCGATGCGGTGAATGCACTGTATGAGGAGTTCGGCTATTACCGCAACGCACTGCACAGCTATACCTTTGAGGGGGAGAGCGGAATGCACACGATGCAGGGCATCATGGAGCACCTGCGTGCGCAGGCGCCCGCCGAGATTGCCGGTTACGCCGTGTGTGGTGTGACCGACTACGAGAACGATGATACCGGCCTGCCCAAAGCAAATGTTTTGGAATACCGCCTGCAAAACGGCGCCAAACTGATGGTTCGTCCCTCTGGCACTGAGCCGAAGATTAAAGTATACCTTTCCGCCGTCGCGCCTTCTGCCGCCGAAGCAGATGCCATCAATGCAGCTCTCGCTGAAGCCGCCAATGGCTGGATGAAGGCATAACGCCGCACGCCATCCGCATTGCTCGGTAAATTTATATCACAGCCAAAAAGGCAGACACAGCTGTGTCTGCAGTTCCGACCCAACGTTGTTCAGATAATTGTGGGAGTGCACACGCTTTATACATTAAAGTCCTGACAAGACAAAACAGAATACTCAAATAAAAAGCGCAGGAGCGCATTCACTCAGCGGTGAATACGCTCCTGCGTGTTTTATTTTGCACAGTAAATTGCGATGGCCTTTTGGGCAAAAACTGCCGTACCGGAACCGCCGGCCGCGTCAATATTTGCGGTAAATTCCCCGCCTGCGCCGTACATCTGCCCAAGCGAATTCAGGATTTCCGGCGTGCAGGTGTAGTAATGTTCCGTGATGTAGCTCTGCAGCCGCTTCACAAGTTCCTGCGCCTGCGGGGCGGCCGGGTCCTGCTCACGGATTTTGCCAAAATCGGCAAAAATCATCATCAGACCGCTCGCAATGGCATTGTCGGTTTCTTTGGAACGGCCTTTGCTTTTATCGGAAAATTCTTTGTAGGCTTCGGTTTGGCCCCATTTTTCCTTGGCCTGCTTTGCGTATTCATCAATTTTTTCGGTATCAAACGGTGTAAAGTCCATAATGTTTTTTCCTCCCAGCTGTATTCCGCGGGCGAAGGTGATCAAATTATCAAGATGTTCCCTTTTCAGTGTCAGAAGCTGAATCTGCTGTTCCAGTGCCCGGTCTTTGTCAAAGTCCGGCGAGTCAATGATTGCAGAAATCTCTTTGAGTGAAAACTCCAGTTCACGAAACAGCAGAATCTGCTGTAACCGTTCCAGATTTGCCTCATTGTACAGCCGATACCCCGACTCTGTATACTCTGCCGGGTGCAGCAGACCAATCTTGTCATAATATTGCAGGGTGCGTACGCTCACGCCTGTCAGCTTGCTCACTTCGTTTACGGTCATCATCACTGTGCCCTCCCTTGCGGTACTCTTATGATAAACTATGACGTAACGTAAGAGTCAAGAGGGAAAATAAAATTTATGCGGCGCACAAAGAAAAAATGCACCCGCCGAAGGGGTGGGTGCATACGCAGGGCGCCAAGCGGCGGGATGCGGTTATCTTTTTTTGCTGCGCTTGTTGATTTTTGAGATTTCCTTGAATTTCTTCTCTTTGGAGGCAAGGTAGCTCTCGCTGTCGGCGGCGTAGGCGTTTTCCTGCATCAGTTTTTGATAGGAGGCAAAGCGTTCCGCCGTCAGTTCGCCGCTTTCGAGTGCAGTGCGGACTGCACAGCCCGGCTCGGTTTGATGGGAGCAGTTGGAGAAACGGCACTGCGCCGCCAGTGCCTCAATATCCCGGAAGGTCTGTTCAACGCCGCCGGTGCTGTCCCACATCCCAAGTTCCCGCATACCGGGGGTATCAATCATCATTCCGCCGCCGGGCAGGAAAATCAGTTCGCGGTGCGTGGTGGTATGGCGGCCTTTGTCATCGTTGCGCAGGCCGTTGGTGGCAAGGGTGTCCTGCCCGATCAGGCGGTTGATGAGCGTGGATTTGCCCACGCCGGACGATCCGATGAACGCCACGGTGCGGCCGGGTTTGACATAGGCAAGTACTTTTTCATAGCCGTCCTTTTCCATGGCCGTTGTCACAAGGATGTCCACACCAAAGGCAACACTTTCCACCTGGCTCAGCTTTGCGGGGATATCCTCACACAAATCCGATTTAGTCAGCACAATCACGGGTGTACTGCCGGAATCCCACGCCACGGAGAGATACCGTTCCAGGCGGCGCAGATTGAAATCATTGTTGAGGGACATACAGAGGAACAGCGTGTCCACATTGGCGGCAACGACCTGTTCCTGACGGGCGGAGCCTGCCGCCTTGCGCAGAAAGACGCTGGTTCGGGGCAGCAGATGATGAATCACGGCGATGCCGCCATCATTCAAATCCGCCATCACATAATCCCCCACCGCCGGATAATCGGAAGGTGAGGCTGCTTCATACTGATATTTGCCGGAAACGACCGCCGGCTGTTCGCCGCCGGGGGAAATCAGCCGGTACTGGCTTTTTTCCTGCAGAACAATCCGGCAGGCGGTTAGTTCCTCATATTGAGCCGCAAGCGCTTCATAGCGCGGCGGTATTTGAAAATTTGACATTTCTGTTTTCCTTTATGCAGCCGAGCGAGGCTTCGGGTGGGGTTTACTGTAGAATGAGTGCGCACATTCCCGCCGTCACTCCCCTGCCCGGGCTGTTTACTGCCGTTCAGCGCACTTTTGTCACGACAGGCTTCCCATCGGGATCCAGCAAAGGCGTCAATCCACCCGCATAGCCCGATTTCACAAAAAGATAGTTTACGCCGGTTTCTCTGTCCACCAGAACAATTTCCTGGGCCGTTGAGAATGCCGAGCCTTCCCTGTAAACAACATCAAAACGCGAATCCAATTTCATCCATTCCTTTCTTATGCAGACCGAATCCAAGTATGGTTTTTCAAGATAAACCATGGCGTCAATTGCACGGTTCATCTCTCCTCATTGGTTTGAATCTGTCAGGTTTTGTCGGCTTCTTTGTACGGCACGCCGGGGATGCTGTTCATCCGGCCGCTCTTAATCAGCATCAGCTGCCCTGCAAAAATCTGACCGAGGCGGTTTGCAATTTCTTCCTCGGTAAAGTCGCAGACTTTCATTGCGCAGAGTGAGCCGATGCCGTATGTGTAAACCCACATCTGCTCAAAGAGTGAGGAGGCTTCCTCTTTGGTCACGCCGTAGTCCTTTTCAAGCAGTTCGATGCAGGTTCCCGCCATGGAGCCAAGTTCCCCCATGGTATCGGAGAATTTCTGCCCTTGCGGGCGTTCCTGCATAAAAAGGAGCTTATACAGTTCCGGCTCGTGGATGGCATAGGACACCATCTTCATGCCGATGCGCTTGAATGCGGGTGTGTATTCACGGAAGTCACTGACGTATTCCTCAAACTCTTTGAGGGCCAGTTCCCGAGCTGCCCACTTCAAATCCTCCATATTGGTAAAGATGGTAAAAATCGGGCTGACCGTAGTGCCCAGCCGCTTGCCTACTTCGCGGGCCGTCAAAGCCGACACGCCCTCCTCTTTGATAATGGCAAGCGCGACAGACGCAACTTCCTCTCTTGTAAATTTCGGTTTCGGGGGCATTCAATCCATCCTTTCCGTTTTATGTTCGGATACAACGTTCGGTAACTATGTTATAGTATAATGACTTTTTTCGTCCCTGTCAATCCGTCTGTGTTCAAAAAAACCTTTCTTTTCGTGCTTTTCCACCCGGTTTGCTGGTGCTTCTTTGGTGCACGGCAGGGCTTTTTCGCTGCGGCACCGGGCGCTCAAAACAAAAAGCGGGACAGTCAGGCCGTCCCGCCAAATTGTTCCGATATTTTTTTGCGCGAGCAGGTATTTGCTCAGGTTCCGGGCCGCTGAAGCTCACTTCATGCTGCGCGCCATTGTGACAATGTCCCCAACCCCATTCAGGACGATGCTGGGGCGGTAGGCATAGGTCTTTACCGTTTCCTTCGTAGACACGCCGGAAAGCACCAGCACAGTGGACATACCGCTTTCCAGGCCGGAGATCACATCGGTATCCATGCGGTCGCCCACCATGACCGCGTCACCGGAATGGCAGTTCAGCAGCCGCAGGCCGGTGCGCATCATCAGCGGGTTGGGCTTACCGCAAAAATAAGCCTTCGTTCCGGTAGCCATCTCGATAGGAGCCACCAGCGCACGGCAGCCCGGGGCAATTCCGTTTTCAATGGGGCCGGACACATCGGAGTTAGCGCCGATCAGCTTGGCGCCCTGCAGGACCAGATTGGTTGCCTTGGTCAGCGTATCCAGCGAGTACGCGCGGCCTTCGCCCACAACCACATAGTCTGGGTTCACATCATTCATCGTGATGCCGGCATCATACAGCGCGTTCAGAAGCCCTGCTTCGCCGATGACAAAGGCCGAGCAACCGGGGGCCTGCTCTTTCAGGAATGCAGCCGTGGCCAGAGCACTGGTATAGAAATGTTCTTCCGGCACATCCAGACCCAACCGGGCCAGCTTTTGATTCAATTCACGCGGCGTGTACCCGCTGTTGTTGGTCAGAAACAGATATTCCTTCTTTTCCTCATGGAGCCACTGAATAAATTCCGCCACGCCGGGCAGGACGATGTTTCCATGATAGATAACGCCGTCCATATCACAAATAAAGCCCGTTTTCTCGTTAAAGTTGATGGTTTGTTCCATTGGTCCGTTCCTCCTTTGCTTTCAGTATACCAAGCACAGAAGAATCTTTCAATCAAGAATGTGTAAAATCCAATCGCAATCAATGGTCAGCCCATAAGTTTTATAATCTACATAATGCACGTCAAATTTTGCCGCCTTCTTTCAAGGTCTTAACGCCCCAAATAAAATAGAAGATGTGGAAAGCCCACACGGCGCCCAGAACAGCGCATCCAATCCAGACATTCTTCATCGCCATCATAGTAAAGCCAACACTCATCAGCAGAGTTACTGTAATCATAATGCGGATTTTCGTTTTCCAGGTCATGCCCCGGCCTGCAGCATAGTCCTCCAAATTATCTTTATACAGCTTTGTGTTTATAAACCAGGCATATAATTTTTCCGAGCTTTTGGCAAAGGAAAATGCCGCAAGCATCAGGAACGGGAATGCGGGAATCATGGGCATTGCCGCACCGACTGCACCAAGACCCACGCCAATACAGCCGAGGATAAGCCAGAGTATCTTTTTCAAATTCATTATTCTTTCTCCAATCGTTTCTTTTCTTTTTTGCTTTCGATCAAATGGTGAACCGCCATTATCGGGTGATGAAATATCATCCTTGGCCCGGAAAATCTCATAACTGTGCGAATCTTTTCCCTCATATCCGCTTTATAGCAATGCACCTTGCAGTTGGAGCAAAAGGTCTTTGTCTCCATAAAAGGGCATTTGTCGCTGCGCAGCACAGCATAATCCCGCAGGGCGGCGCAGTCCGGGCATAGCTGCTTTCCACCGTGGTTTTTTCGGCAGTAGAGTGAGATCATCAGGGAAACCACTTCTTTTTCCCTCTGTTGTTTGTCGCTTCTATTTTTTGGCATATCGTCTCCTCGTTAGTGTTCACTAACTCGCGTGCTTTTGTATGGCTGCCCATTACAGGCAGCCAATTTACTCAGAGTATCCTTCCGTTTTCTATATGGTAGACACGGTCTGCAATTGCCATGGTGGATTCACGATGGGAAACAAGAATGATGCTTTTTTTCTGCTTCTGTTCTTTCAGGGCTTTCAGGATGATGCCCTCGTTGATGCTGTCCACATTGCTGGTTGGCTCGTCAAGCAGAATCAGCTGACTGCCTTTTAGAAAGGCTCTTGCAAGCCCAATACGCTGTTTTTCGCCTGCGGAGAGGTTATCCCCCAAGGCACCGGTGCGTGTCTGATAACCATTGGGCAGAGTCATAATAAAATCATGGACAGATGCCATTTTACAGGCATTTTCCAGTTCTTTCTGCGTTGCATCCGGCTTCGCAATGCGAAGGTTCTCCTCGATGGTCTCATCAAAGAGATAGGTCGTCTGGCTGACCAACGTGACGTTGTCGAGCAGATTGTCGCCATCGATGCTGTCAATGTCAATGCCGTTGTAGGCGATACTGCCGCTGTCCTTCTGCCAGAAACGGAGCAGGAGCTTTAGGAAAGTGGACTTGCCGCAGCCCGATTTGCCCACGATGCCAATGATTTCTCCCTTTTCCGCGTACATCTTGATATCCCGGAGAATTTGCGTTTCACCGTCATAGGAGAAAGATAAGCCCTCTACATTCAGCTCTTCAAAGTCAAAAGTTTTTCCGTTTTTCACGGGTTCTGCCACAGGTTTTTCCGCAAGAAGATTTAACACTCTGTCACCGCTTGCAAATGTCTGTGTCAGATTGCCGGGAAGAGTCGATATCGCGATAACCGGGCCAAAGGAGGAGAACACCGTCACTACGCCGACAATCATATATCCTACCGTCAGTACATCCTTTACCACAAGCAAAACGCCAACGATCAGTGCTGCCGCAATAGACAGGGACACGGCAAGTTCGGTAAAGGCTGCGGCTTTGACGGTATCGTGCCTCATCTGTTTTGTTTCTTTCAGAAGAACATCCGTGCGTTCATTGACTTCCTTTTTCCTTTGCTCACCCGCGTTATTGAGAACAATATCCTTCACGCCTTTGATGCTGTCAAGGAAATATGCGTTGAAAGACGCAAATTCCGCACGGTAGCGAACGCCGGACGCTTTCAGTGTTTTAGATGAGAACATGGGGACGACAACGCCAATCATGATGTAGGCAATCAACGCCACAAGGCTCAGATACCAACTCGACACACAGCCCACAAAAATCAGCACTGCCGCCGATACCAGCACCGCAATACAGATGGGGGAAATGGTGTGGGCATAGAACACCTCCAGCGTCTCAATGTCCGAGGTGAGCATAGCAATGATGCTGCCTTTTTCTTTGCTCTCCAGTTTTGCAGGGCAAAGCCGGCGCAGCGCGGCGAAAATCTTATCACGGAGGACCGCCAAAAGCTTAAAGGCAATATAGTGGTTGCTGTACTGTTCAAAGTAGCGCAGGATGCCCCGCAGGACACCGCAGCCGATGGCAAGACCGATTATTCCACTGTAAGACAGTGCGATGTGTTCGCCCAATGCTTTGGCAACACCCAGCGCGCCGAACACGGTCACACCCATGGCGGAGAGGAACCCCAGAGAACCGTTGATAACAGCCAAAATCATCATATAGGCAAGACTGCCGAGCAGCAGAATCAGACTTGCCATAATCTTTGCACCGCTGCGGCGGAGATTGTTTTGTTTTTTCATTCCGCCGCCTCCTGTACATAGCCTTCTTCCAATTCCTTCTGTGCGGCAAATATTTTTGCGTAACCGCCGTTCCTTTTCATCAGTTCCTCATGGCTGCCTTGCTCCATCAACTTGCCTGATTCCATAAAATAAATATTGTCGGATGGCACAACATTGGCAAGGCGGTGAGAAATCACAATGACGCTCCTGGTTTTTGAGAGTTCCTTGATATTTGACATAATAATGGCTTCGCTTTCTATGTCAATGTTGCTGGTGGCTTCATCAAACACATAAATGGATTTATCTGCCACAAGAGCAACAGCAAGCGCCAATCTCTGCTTCTGTCCGCCGGAAATGTTGGCAGCGTCTTCAGAGATTGCCTTATCCAAACCACCATTTTCCCGGATGAAGTCAGCAAGATTGACTTTTTGGAGGGCAGACAGCATTTCCTCATCGGTCACCGCCTCCTTTGCAAGACGGAAATTTTTCCGGACAGAGGTGCTGAAAATGTAAGTGCTGCAGCTGACCACCGCCAAGCGGGAATAATAGTTTTCTCTCATCAGGCTTTCAAGGGTTTTACCTCCAACAGTGACACTGCCGCTTTGAGGGCGGTACGCCCCCAGAAGGATATTGACCACTGTGGATTTGCCGCAGCCGGATTCACCCACAATGGAAGTCATGCCGGTTTCCGGGAAGCGCATGGTGACATTTTTCAGTACATCCCGTTTGCCGTCATAGGAAAAGGTGATATTTTGAAGTTCAATTTCATTTCCGTCCGCTTCTTCATCGCCCCAAACGGGATCAGGGGTTTCCAGCAAGTTCAAGATCTTTTTTCCGGCACTGGCGCCGTTCATTGCCACATGGAAGGCAGCACCAAAGGCCCGCAGGGGCAGGAAGAAATCCACGGCCACCAAAATCAGAAACAGCGCCGCAACAGGGTCAAGTCCCCAATTTATAACGGAGAGAATTGCCGCAGCAATGCCAAGTCCTGCACCACCGTAGGCTACCAGGTCCATAATGGTAGTCGAAGCCAGCTGCATCACAAGAACCTTCATGGTAATTTTCCGGAAGCTCTCGGCGCTTTCATTCATTTTTTTGTGCTGCGCTTCATCGGCTTTGAAAATTTTTAGTTCCTTTAGTCCCTGTACACTGTCAAGGAAGGCATCTCCCATAGAAGTGTACTTATCCCAATACTTTTCAAAAATTTTCTTTGCGTACTTGGATACCGCTATGATGGACACGGGAATCATCGGCACGCAGCAAAGCAAAATGACCGCCACACGCCACTCAATCCATACAGTAACGAAGAACAAGATAAGCGGCGCTATCATAGCGTAGAAAAACTGAGGGATGTATGTGGAATAGTAAAGGTCAAGCTGTTCTACGCCCTCCATTGAAACCTGTGTCAGTCCCGCCATGCTCATGCCATCGGTGGAGCGAGCCCCCAGCGCAACGATTTTGTTGTAAATCTTCTCGCGCAGGTCTTTCTTTGCTTTTCGGCCAAGGGTATCCTTTACATCACCAACAAGGCGCGAGCAGATGTAGCGAATCATAATTCCAGCCAGCATACAAACGGCAGGCCACAGGAAAATGACGGCGCCGCCGCTGTACTTGTCATAATGAATGGTGAGGCCGATGGCCCAGCAGATACAGGCTGTGATGCCAACATTGGCCAACAGCCCCACCGCCATCAGGGCAACGGCGATGAAAATGTACTTTTTATTTTCTCCGAGCAATCGGAGGAGGTTTTTATCAATCATTTGCGTTACTTTCTATCTCAAAAAATGAGGAGCCGGAAAACGAATTTTTCGGCTCCTCCTTCGTTTTTACAGACCGTGGTGGCAGGAAGTTCCCATTGGGCAGTGCCCGCAATTTCCGCCGCAGGCAGATTTTCCGTTTTTCTTATCACGGCGAATGACGAATATAATTGCTGCAACAATCGCAATCAATACCAGCGTGATAATGATCGTTCCGATATTCGCAGAAAGCCAATCAAGCATAATTGATTTCTCCCATCTATGATTTATTATTTGGATGCCTTGACAGATGTCTTGCGTGTCGCTGCTTCCTTATAAGGGCGGAACAGCATATAGATGATTCCCGCAAGGAATACCACAGCAAAGATAAGTCCGATGACATTGACATTTCCTGTGAACAGTCCGCCAAACTGATTGATCATCAGAGCAATCACATAGGCAAAGGCGCACTGATAGCCGATGGCGAACCATGTCCATTTGGTGTTGTTCATTTCCCGTTTGATGGCACCGATAGCGGCAAAGCAGGGGGCACACAGCAGGTTAAACACCAGGAAGGAATATCCGGAAACCTTCGTAAACGCTGCACCGATTTCCGGCCATCCGCCGGGATAAAGGATCCCCATGGTTCCCACAATGTTCTCTTTGGCGATAAGGCCGGTAATGGAGGCGACAGCCGCTTCCCATGTGCCCCAGCCGAGAGGCTTGAAAATACAGGCAATGGCTCCGCCGATGGCGGCGAGAATCGAGCAGTCCAGTTCACTCTCGTCCAGCATCCGGAAGGCACCATCCACAAAGCCAAAGTAGGAGACAAACCACACAACGATGGTGGACAGCAGAATGATTGTACCAGCTTTTTTAATGAAGCTCCATCCGCGTTCCCACATGGAGCGGAGCACATTCTTCAGTGTGGGCCAGTGATAGGCAGGCAGTTCCATCACAAAGGGGGCAGGCTCGCCGGAGAACATCTTTGTCTTTTTCAGGATAATACCGGAGATTACGATGGCGGCCATGCCGATAAAGTAGGCAGAGGTGGCGACCCACGGGCTGCCGCCGAAGATTGCACCCGCAATCATGGAGATGAACGGCACCTTTGCGCCGCAGGGGATGAAGGTGGTGGTCATAATTGTCATACGGCGGTCACGCTCATTTTCAATGGTACGGGATGCCATGATTCCGGGAACACCGCAGCCGGTCCCCACCAGCATGGGGATAAAGCTCTTGCCGGAAAGGCCAAACTTGCGGAAGACACGGTCCAGGACAAAGGCAATCCGGGACATATACCCGCAGGCCTCCAAAAACGCCAGCATGAGGAACAGCACCAGCATCTGCGGCACAAAGCCCAGAACTGCGCCAACACCTGCTACAATGCCGTCATTGATGAGGCCGGCCAGCCACGGAGCTGCATTTGCCGTCTCCAAGACATTTCCAACCAGCACAGGAATACCCGGCACCCACACGCCGTAATCTGCCGGATCCGGCTCTTCGCCATAGCTGTCCAGCAGGGAGACTGCTGCTTCATAGTCTGCAAGGGCTGCAGTCTCATAGCTGACTTCCAGGGTTTCTTCGTCCGTAACGGTATATGTGAAATCACCGGCGGGCGCAGCGCCGTTTTCCTCGATATAGGCGTTGTAGCCGTCCACGATCAGGGAAGCACCGCTGTATTCCTCAGCAGCCTCGTTATAGGCAGAGGAACCAATGCCCAGCAGGTGCCAGCCGTCTCCGAAGAGACCATCGTTCGCCCAGTCCGTTGCGGGCGCGCCCACACCAACCATAGCAATCCAATAAACCGCGAACATAATAACGGCGAAAATAGGCAGACCCAGCCACCGGTTGGTGACAACCTTATCGATTCTATCCGAAACGGACAGCTTCCCTGCGTTCTTTTTCCTATAACAGCCTTTGATCAGAGATGCGATATAAATATACCGCTCATTTGTGATGATACTCTCGGCATCATCATCCAATTCTTTTTCAGCTGCCTGGATATCTTCCTCAATGTGAGAAAGAACGGCCTTATCAATGTTAAGCTGGGCAAGTACCTTATCATCCCGCTCGAAGATTTTGATGGCATACCAGCGCTGCTGCTCCTGGGGCAGATCATGTACGGCTGCCTCTTCAATGTGTGCCAGCGCGTGCTCCACAGGGCCGGAGAAGGTGTGCATGGGCACGGTTTTCGTGCCTTTGGCTGCGTCTATGGCAGCTTCTGCCGCTTCCATGATGCCATCGCCCCGAAGTGCTGAAATCTCAACCACCTTGCAGCCCAGTTCACGGGAAAGTTCCGGAACGTTGATCTTATCGCCGTTCTTTTTCACCACATCCATCATGTTGATAGCAATGACCACCGGAATGCCCAGCTCAGTCAGCTGTGTGGTCAGATACAGGTTGCGTTCCAGATTGGTACCGTCCACAATGTTCAGGATGGCATCCGGACGCTCCCCGATCAGGTGGTTTCTCGCAACAACCTCTTCCAGCGTGTAGGGGGAAAGAGAGTAGATACCGGGAAGGTCCGTAATAATGACACCGTCATGTTTTTTGAGCTTGCCTTCCTTCTTCTCAACCGTCACGCCGGGCCAGTTTCCAACGAACTGGTTGGAACCGGTCAGAGCATTAAACAGTGTTGTTTTACCACTGTTCGGATTTCCCGCAAGGGCAATTCTTAAATCCATCATTCATTCTCCTCTTCTTGGTTAGTGTTAACTAACCATTTGCTTTAAAAAACAGGAGCTGCTTGCCCCTTCGGTTCTTATTTTATTCAACTTCAATCATTTCCGCATCCGCCTTCCGGATGGATAACTCATACCCACGGACTGTAACTTCAACCGGGTCGCCCAGAGGGGCCACCTTGCGAACATAGACTTCTGTGCCTCGTGTGACTCCCATGTCCATAATGCGGCGCTTGACTGCGCCCTCACCGTGGAGTTTGACAACCTTTGCGCTTTCGCCAACCTTAACTTCTTTAAGTGTTTTCATCGTTTTCTTCCTCCTATCGCTGTTTTGTTCTATCTTAAAATCGCCTGCGCTTGCAGTTCTAAAATCAAATCATGATTTTCTGCGCCATTTCCCGACTGATTGCAACTCGTGTTTCTTTCACATTGACAATGACGTTTCCTGCCATGGAAGTAACAACCGTCACATTTCCGCCGGCAACAAATCCGAGATTTTCAAGATGCTTTTTTACCTCAGGATTTCCGCCAACTTTTTTGATTGTGTTTTCTTCACCGACAGCAGCGAATGTTAATGGCATCATATTTCATCCTTCCTCACTTACAGGGAATCAAATTCGCATATATGAATTCCCATTCAGCGTTAGCCTTCGCTAACCACGCATATATTAGCATAAACTAACTTGTCTGTCAACATTTTTTTCAATTCAATCTCTCTTTTCTTTGGAGCTCAGAGAGCTGCGCGGCATAGTTCGGATGTGCTAATTGTGCCTTTGTGCGCTATTTCTATCAGTGAGTTAGCATACGGCAAACCTGCTATTTCCCTGCTTTTGTGATACGCTTATGGAAAATACTCTCAATCAAAAGGAGCACTTTGAATGAACTTCCCAAAACCAAAATATTTCCGATTTTGGGAAATAGGATGCTCCGTGTTATTTCTTCCCAGTCTTCCGTGCTTTTCTGCGTTTCAGACACACGCAATATACAAAACGGGCTGACCATATCAATGGTCAGCCCGTAGGTTTTATAAGCTATATGATGTGATTTGCGTCAGAACCTGTTCTTCCGCCTGCATCTTTAACAGTTTCATGCGGCGCCGCCTATTCTTGATGGGATTCTGCCGCATAAATCTTGACATTGTTTGGCGTAAGCGTGGCGTAAGTGCGTAAGCGCCGCTCCTCAAAATTGCAATATATGGTGGATTTTGTAAAACATCATCCACTATACATTGTGTCTATCAATCAAGAGGCTTCATTGTCGGGATTCTAAGTTGGCATCCTTAGATGTCTCTATAAGGTTATAAAACCCTTACTTTATAGGATGTTCTACTTAGTCATTTGGTGTAACCCTCAATAGCTCTTGCAAAACTCTCAACAAAGTTGGTGTAAAAGTGGTGTAGTGGCTGGTGTAGTAAA
>JAQXGE010000052.1 GCA_029006135.1 Oscillospiraceae bacterium
GTCATCAGTGTGGCGTAACTCAGACCGCCGATGACCACAATGGCCATTCCCTTGCCCATCTCACTGCCCGGATCGGTGCTGAGCAGCATGGCCGTCATGGCCAGAACGGTGGTCAGGGTGGTCATAAGGATGGGACGCATACGGGTGCGGCCGGTAGCGACGAGCGCTTCGGTACGGTCAAGGCCGCCAATGCGGAGCTGGTTGGCGTAGTCAACAAAGACGATACCATTGTTGACGACAACGCCCATCAATACGAGGAAGCCCATCAGCGAGATCAGCGAGAGCGGTTCGGACGTTGCGAGCAGGCCCAGCATACCGCCGGTGAAGGCCAGCGGGATGGTGAACAGAACGATGAACGGAGAAAGCAGGCTCTGGAACTGTGCGACCATGATGAAGTAGATAAACACAAGGGCCAGCGCCATCATCTTGACCATCTCTCTGACCATGTCATTGACCTGCGTGGATTCACCGGCGATTTCGGCGGTGCAGCCTTCAGGCAGGGTCAGGTCGTCCAGCATTTTTTCCACATCACGGGAAATAAGGGTTGTGTTATAGCCTTCCATGGTGGAACTGGTGACCGAAATGTAGCGGGAAGAATTTTCACGCGTGATGGTGGCATAGCTTTCGCCGGTTCTGCGGGATGCAAACTCGCCAAGGCGGTGTGTCTCATTGACGGAATTGCCATCGTCATCTGTGGTGGTCACATCGAAAGTAATGTCGAAGATATCATCCAGGTTGGGGGTCTTTGTGTTGTCCACAATCGTAACGTCATAGGTGTCCGAACCAACCGTAAGGGTCGTGAAGGTCGTATCGGTGGTGAGTTCCTGTGCAATCTGCTGGTAGACACCTGCAACGGTCAGGCCGAATTCTCTGGCCTTATCCTTGTTGATCACGATGCGGACTTCCTCATCGCTCTCCTCCTGACCATTGGAGATATCGGTCAAGCCATCGACATGGCCGAGCATTTCCATGACATCTTCGCTGGCTTCGAGGAGGCTGTCAAGGTTATTGCCGTAAATGTCAATCTGAAGGCCGCCGCCGCTCAAAGCGCTCATATCGGCCATACCGCCGGTGGAGACATTCACTGTGCAGGGCAAACCGGCTGTGTTTTCTGCAATCTGTTCCTTGATGGATGCCTGATTCTTGCCGCCCTCATCGTTGAGGACAATGTAGTAGACAAAGTTGGTGAAATCGGTTTCACCGCCAGTGGACATACCGGCAACCGCGCCGACCGAGTCGCCAGACATGGCGCCCACCGTCTCAATGCCGTCAATGTCGATGATCTCATCCATCACGGCATCAGCGGTTTCAAATGCGTCCTCTTTCTTGCAGTCTTCGGGCATTTCCACGCTGATCATCAGCTGGTTGGAGCTCATCTCAGGAATCAGCACGATGCCCATATGAAGGACCTGCCAGACCGAGAACACGAGCAGACCGATGGCCAGAGCCAGCGGCACTGCCTTGAACTTCAGGCAGAAGCGCAGGGCTTTTTCATACAAATTAAGCAGACGGTCAAAAAGCGGGTGCTTGATTTCTTTCTGCTTTTTGAGCAGCGTGGAGCCGGCGCAGGGCACCACCGTAAGCGCAACAATCAAAGAGGCAATCAGGCTGAAGGCAATGGTGTAGGCCATATCCGACAGCAAATCCCGGATGAGGCCGCTTGTAAAGACCAGCGGCAGGAACACGCAGATGGTGGTAAGGGTAGAGGATATAATGGATCCGGACACCTGCCGTGCGCCCTGCACAGCTGCTCGGGGTGCGGACAGACCGCGGCCGCGCAGACGGTAGATATTCTCGATGACAACGACCGAGTTATCCACCAGCATACCGACACCCAGTGCCAGACCGGACAGGCTGAGAATGTTGAGGTTGATGCCGGTAAAGTACATCAGCACGATGGCAAAGAGCACGCTCAGCGGCATACTGATGGCAACCACCAGCGTGGGACGGACGTCCTTAAGGAAGAGTGCCAGAACGATGACGGCAAGGATGGCGCCCTGAACGAGGTTGGACAGAACGCTGTTGACAATCAAGTCGATGTAATCGCCCTGGTCCATGATGGGCATCAGGCGCAGATCAGGATTCTCCGCCATCATTTCCTCCATGGCCTCGTTGCTTGCATCCGAAACGCTGGAGGTGGAAGCGGTGGAGCTTTTATAAATGGAGAGAAGAACCGCCTGGTTGCGGCCGACCTTGGCATAGGCTTCGTCGGCATTGTCGACCAGTTCAATATCCGCCACATCGGAGAGGTGAACGTCACCGATGCCGGACACATTGCACAGGACCGTGCCGCCGAGTTCTTCGATACTGGAGAACTCATCGCCCACTTTCAGGATGTACTCATTGTCATCCCCTTCCCCGCCCTGGATGTAGCCGGCGGGCATGGAGAAGTTCTGAGCCGCGATAATCTGGGCCAGCGTGCTCATGTTGAGAAGCTGGTCAAGGTTGGCATTTTTGAGAGCCTCCTCGCGGGCGGATTCATACTCCTCGCGGGCGGAATCAATCTGGGTCTGACCGGCTTCCAGCTGGGTGCGCGCACTGCTGATCTGGTATTCGCCCAAAGCAACCTGTGCCTCGGTTCCGCTGAGCAGAAGCTGAGTTGCCATATCGGCAAGAGCCGGGTCGGTGGGATTATCCGCCATTCCCTTGAGAGCGTTTTCCAGTTGGGCGCGCTGGCTGTTGAGCCGGCTGAGCAGCTGGGTTCCCTGATCAATCTGCGCATTCAGGTTATCAATCGTCTGCTTGAGCGCCGCACGCTGTGTCTCAAGGCTCTCGTTGAGAGCCTTTTCAGCCGCAGCGCGGGTTGTTTCAAGTATGAGTGCGTTGTTGAGAGCCTGATAGGACACGTTCAGCAGTTCACGGGACGCTTCCAGTGTGATTTTCTGTCCCTGCAATTCGTCCAGCTGCGCCTGTGCCGCATCCTTCTGACTCTGTAATTCGTCCAGCTGTGCCTGAATCTGCGCTCTCTGTTCGTCATTTTCTGCGGAGGCAAGCTGTTCCTGATAAATGGCAATCTGGGTATCCAGTGCGCTGATTGCCGTTTCGGCAGATTCAATGCCCGCATCAAGCTGTGCTTGGAGCGCGCCAATATTTTCCTGGGCACGGGTGATGGAATCCATCATCGCCTGGCACTTTTCCGGGTTATTTGCTGCTTCGGTCAGGTCGGCGGGCATTTCCGATGCATGAGCTGCATATTCAGGATCCAGCGCTGAAAGGGCCTGTTTGGTATTCTCAAAGCTTGTCGCGTCCAGATCGACCGTGACATCGGGAAGCTGGGACTCGTCAATTTTCAGATTATTCAGCTGATTCTGAGCCTCAGTAAGTTTGGCACCCATCTCTTCAATCTGCTTTTCGAGTACAGGAATCTGCTCATTGAGTTCATTGATGGCATCACGGAGCTGTTCGGTGATGTTTCCCTTCTGTTCCTCAAGTTCCGCCTTTCCGGAATCAATGGAGCTCTGGGCCTTATCCAGTTCGGACAGACCATCCGTGATCTGTGACTGACTGTCGTCCAGCTTTTTCTTGGCTTCGGCCAGACGGTCACTGACCTGAACGAGAAGTTTGTCGTTCACATCATCAATCTTATCCTGATTCAGCGTAATCTGAACGGTATTTTCCACAAGACCGGTCGCAGAGATGCTGGCAACGCCGTCAACACGCTCGAGCCGGGGGATGATTTCTTCCTCAGCGTATTTGGACAGTTCAAAAATGTCCATGTCATTGCAGTCCACCGCAACGTACTGCGTTGCCATCATATCGGGACTCATCTCGATCAGGGTGGGGGTGGAAGCCATGCTCGGCAATGTGGACGACATCTGGTTAATGGCCGTGCTGGCTTTAACCATTGCGCTGTCCATATTGGTGTCATCCTCAAATTCCAGCACAATCATGCTGTAATTTTCATTGGACTGACTGGTGACGTTCTTGACGCCATTGATGGTGGCAAGGTTATCTTCCAGCGGTTCCGTCACGTCGGATTCCACACGCTCGGGCGTGGCACCCGGATAGGTCGTGACGACCAGCAGGTAAGGAAGATTCATGTTGGGCAGCAGGTCAGTCTGCATTCCGCTGAGGCTGACAAAGCCCAGCACAATGACCAGAATGACCGCCACCAGAATGGTAAACGGTTTTTTTACACTGAATTTTGGCATACGTTCCCTCCGGCGCACGCGCCGCTCTTTTCTATAAAATCAACAGCCGGAAAGCATGACTGCGTTCCGGCTCTGACCGACCAGTCGGTCGGCTTTTGTGTTTTCAAGTATAACACCCTGCCCATGCAAAGTAAAGCCTTGAGTCAGGATTTTCCTGTTTACATTTTTTAATTTTTTGTGAAGCTTCTCCCCTGCCGGCTGTGGATATGCCGCCGGTCAAGCCCATGTTTTTCTGCCGTTGTCAGGACGAGCCACATGAGGAACACTTCGAGCGGGATGAGCACAGTGTTTTTCACAAGGCCCGTCGTGAGATAATAAAGGTAGCCCTTGCCATAGAGCATGGCTTTCCAGACACTGCCGAGCAGGACATTACTGCCGTAATTGATGAGGAGCCGCGTCACGATGATGCGGGGAATCGTGGGTTTGCGATGGTAGAGCATGACACCGTAAATCAGCCCCGAAAGCATGGCCGTGATGAGATAGCCCGGAAAATACGGTTCCCCGTACCCGGCGATCAGGAACCCCATTGTATCAATGACCGCACCGGACGCCATACCCACTAACGGACCGTAACAGGCACAGCCGAGGCTGACCACAATGTAGCTGAAAAAAATTTTAAGGCTCTGCCCTGTCAGGAAGATGGGAAAGCTCTCAAGAATAATTGCCAATGCACTGGTAAGCCCCGCAAAGGCCAATACGCGCACATTGCCGAATTCATCGGCGGCGGTACGCCAGTAGGTGCGCGAAAATACGGACAGGGTTTCGTTGCCGGATTTTGACATAAAAAGACCTCCTCATTTGTGCGGTTGCCGCACAATGGAGGAGGCATACAGGGTGTGTACAGCCACACCCGCCGTTGCACACCGTTATGCAGCAGTGGGATGCGGGACCGGCACCGCGGGCCTTCAGGGCGTAAAAACCGCCTGGCCACTTCGTCCTGCCACAACTCCCCGTTGGTCAGGCACTGCGGCACAGCGGCGCCGTTGCCGCTGTGCCTACGCGCAGATCCCTACTCTGCGTAAAACAAGTTTTACAAAATCAGTATATCCCATTTTGTGCAGTTTGCAAGAGGGTGCTCAAAAATTTTGCCGAAAACAGGCGTCTTTTGGGGTGCATTCCCGCACCGCCTTGTGTGCCGATACCGCATTTTGACTGTTCGGATGGGTACTGTTTGTCCCGGCGGGCCGCGTTTATTTTTACAATTTGTATTATAATGTGCATTTTATTCGTTTCGGTTTTCCTTTTATACGGTTAAGCAAATCAAAACCACCCGTTGAACGGGTGGTTTGAACAGGCCCTATAAGGGCCTATCTCCTGTGGTCGCTCCCTAAAGGGAGCACTGAAAAGTCTGGCAACCACACTCTTACCACGGGCCGCCCCCTACTCGGGGGCACTTT
>JAQXGE010000053.1 GCA_029006135.1 Oscillospiraceae bacterium
TACGCCGCCCACACGAGCGGGTTGAACCAGTGAATCGTCAGCACCAGAAACCCCAGCGGCTTCCACCAGTGGTCGCGGCGCTCAAGATGCGCATTCTCGTGGGCAATGACAGCGGGAAGCTGTGTTTCATCCGTTCCGGACGGCAGATAGATTTTGGGTCTGAACACGCCGAGGATGAACGGCGTTTGAATATCATCACAAATCCAGATTTTATCCCGCAGATGCAGTGACGCGCGGACTTTGTGCCGCAGGCGCAGGCAGCTGACCGCGGCATACACCGCCATAGCGCCCATGCCGATCAGCCATACAAAGGCGGCAAACACCAAATCCCACTGCATCATTTCAATGCTCGTGTTCGCCGTCACGGCGGGCGCATCGGGAAGATTCGGATTCACCACCGGGTCAAAGACCGGCCTTTCGTAATTCTGCGGCTCCTCCATCATGAAGTATTCCTGCGGGATTGGCTCTGCGTTGGGGACAAGGCTGAACGAACTTTCTAAAGAAAGCGGGCAGAGCAGCCGCACGGCCACCAGCGCCCAGAGCGCACAGGTCAGCCATTTGGGTGCCTTTTTCAAGACAAGACGCAGAAGAAGGACCGCGGCAATCAGCCAGCTTGCGGAGATACTCATATTCAGCACTTTGAGGAACAACGTATCCATCGCTTACCCCTTTCCGGCCGCACGGTCAATCATGCGGCGTATTTCCTCGGCCTCCTCTTTTGACAAACCTTTGCGCTGTGTGAAAGCCGCTATGAAGGCCGGGAGAGAACCCTCAAACGTCTCCTCCACAAACTGCTCACTCTGCACGGCATGAAATTCCTCTTTTGACAGCACCGAGGTGACCGTCCCGCCCTCATTGCGGAAAATCCCCCGCTCGCAGAGTCTGCGCAGGACCGTGTAGGTCGTTGAGCGGTTCCAGTTGAGTTCCTTTTCACAGAGTTTGACGAGTTCCCTTGAGTGCAGCGGTTCATTTGCCCAGATAATATCCGCAAAGCGGGACTCCACCGCACCCAGTTTCATCTCAGCCATCAGCACTCTCCTTTCAGTTTACTGCTTGTAGTCTAATTATAGTTTACATGATGTAAACTGCCTTGTCAACAAAAAAGTGCCCCGCAAAAATTTGCGGGGCACGGCAGATTATGGGTTAGCGGGCATCAGTCCACATAGGCAAAAGCCTGGTCGAGGTCGGCAATCAGGTCATCGGCGTGCTCGGTGCCGATGGAGAGGCGGATGGTGCTGGGCGTGATGCCGACTGCCGCCAGTTCTTCCTCGCTCAGCTGGCTGTGCGTGGTGGTGGCGGGATGGATGACAAGGCTCTTGACGTCCGCGACGTTGGCGAGCAGGCTGAAGATCTTGAGGTGGTCAATAAAGGCATGGGCTTCCTTTACGCCGCCCTTAATCTCAAAGGTAAAGATGGACGCGCCGCCGTTGGGGAAATACTTTTCATACAGCGCATGATCGGGGTGGTCCGGCAGGCTGGGGTGGTTGACCTTGGCCACTTTGGGATGATTGGACAGCCATTCGACAATCTTTTTGGTGTTCTCAACATGGCGGTCAAGGCGCAGGGAGAGCGTCTCGACACCCTGGAGCAGCAGGAAGGCGTTGAACGGGCTGATGCAGGCACCGGTATCACGCAGCAGGATGGCCCGCACATAGGTAGCAAAAGCCGCCGGTCCGGCCGCCTGCACAAAGCTGACGCCGTGGTAGCTGGGGTTGGGCGCGGCGATGGCCGGATAGTTGCCCGAAGCCGCCCAGTCAAAGGTTCCGCCGTCCACGATAATGCCGCCCAGCGTGGTGCCGTGACCGCCAATGAACTTGGTGGCCGAGTGAACAACGATATCCGCACCGTGCTCAATGGGGCGGATGAGGTAGGGCGTGCCGAAGGTGTTGTCCACCACAAGCGGCAGGCCGTGGCGGTGGGCAATCTCGGCGATGGCATCCAAATCAGGGATGTCAGAGTTGGGGTTGCCGAGCGTTTCCAGATAGATTGCACGGGTCTCGGGGCGGATGGCCCCCTCCACCTCGGCAAGGTCATGGGCATCCACGAACGTTTCGGTGATGCCGAACGCGGGCAGCGTATGCTCCAGCAGGTTGTAGGTGCCGCCATAGATGGTCTTTTGTGCCACGATATGGCCGCCGTTCTGCGCGAGCGCCTGAATCGTATAGCTGATGGCCGCCGCACCGGAAGCGACTGCCAGCGCGGCCACGCCGCCCTCAAGAGCCGCA
>JAQXGE010000054.1 GCA_029006135.1 Oscillospiraceae bacterium
CAGGCGTCCAGCTCTTCCTGATTGTGGAAGGCCACGCCGTTGATGCGGGTGAGCATCTTGTTTTCCTTGTCGTTTTTCCAGTAAGCGCCGCTCTGCTGGGTGATCTTGAAGGCCTTGAGTGCCTTGGTGTAGGTCAGGTGAGGTCCGATGCACATATCAATATATTCGCCCTGCTGGAAGAAGCTGAACTCGGTCTCGTCAGCAAGGTCAGCCATGTGCTCAATCTTGTACTTTTCGCCGCGCTCCTCCATCAGTTTGACGGCCTCATCGCGGGGCAGCACAAAGGGTTTGATGGGAAGATTTTCCTTGCAGATCTTCTTCATCTCTTTTTCGATGGCGGCTAAGTCCTCATCGGTCAGCTTGGTGTCGCCGAGGTCCACGTCATAGTAAAAGCCGTTTTCGGTCGCGGGGCCAAAGGCAAAATCCGCCTGCGGGTACAGGCGCTTGATGGCCTGTGCCATGATGTGAGCCGCCGTGTGGCGCAGAACGTGCAGTTCCTCTTCCTTGGGGCACTCGGCTACGGTACCGTCCTTGTAGATGATCTTCATGTTTCCGTTTCTCCTTTTCTTGCTCTCGAGAAAATAAAAAATGCTTCATCCCATTTCATGCTAAACGGGATGAAGCATTGACAATACTCCACGGTTCCACCCGAATTGAGCGCTGTGCGTCCCACTCGTTGGCGGTGATAACGGGACGCGCGGCCCGGCGAGGGTTCCCCCTCACGCTCGGCGGTGGTAAGCTGCGGCGCAGTCTGCAAAAACGCTTGCACCACACCCGGAAAAACCGGGCGGCGTTTCTCTCTTGTGCGCGCGGCCGAAGCCCATGTCCGCCTCATCGCTTTATGCAGGATGAAGTTGTCTTTACTATATACCACCCCGGCGGGGAAGTCAAGCAGAAATTTGCACCAAAACCGCCATCTTGCGGCATTTTAACACCGCCCATGCAGGAAGAAAACCGCCGAAGCCTCAAACTGTCCCCGCACAGAGCCGTGCAGTACAAAAGCATCAAAAAAAGTTTCGCGGCGTGCGGCTGTATACACATTTGTAACAATTCCTTGACAAGAAGATGAAATGTGGATAAAATAAAAACAGGATTATAAGGTGCGTTCCGTGCCCCTCTCCCGGACAGGTTGAGCGTGCGCGGGACGGCCATCAGGGTGTGCCTGCGGGGACGCCGCTTTTTCAGATATTCACAGCCGCCGCACTCTGTGCAGGCTGGCTGATTTTGCAATTTGGTGTGAATGAAGTACGGCAGGGGTGCGCCTATCGGCCCCTTTGCCGTATTCGGTCCTGCGTTTGGTTGTATGACAAATATCATAAGAAGAAGCGTCCCGCCGCTGGTGTACCCTCCTGCAATTTCTGACTATTGATTGTAAGGAGTGAAAGACCATGCCCGCATTTTTACCGTGGGTGTTGGTTTTCGTTGCCGCCGCTGTGTGCGGGGCGCTCGGCTTTTATCTTGGCGGGGAAAATCGCAAGCGCACCGCCGAGGCCAAGCTGGGCTCTGCCGAGGAGGAAGCCAAGCGCATCGTGAATGATGCCATCAAGGCTGCCGAGCAAAAGCGCAAGGAAACCATCATCGAGGCCAAGGACGAAGCCTTCCGGATTAAGGCCGAGGCCGACAAAGAAATCAAAGACCGCCGCAGTGAGATCAGCCGCCAGGAACGCCGCATGGACCAGAAGGAGGAAACGCTGGATAAGCGTTCCGCCGCCATGGAACGCAAGGAGGAAGAGCTCAAAAAGCGCAGTGAGACGGTGGAAGCCCGTCTTGATGAACTCGAACAGCTCAAACTGCGCGAGACCGAAAAACTCGAAACCATCGCCGCCATGTCTCAGGAAGATGCCCGCGCTGTATTGCTCAAGCGGGTGGACGATGAACTGACCCATGAAAAGGCGATGAAGATTTCCGCCTATCAGGCCAACATGAAGGACGAGTGCGACAATATCGCGCGCGAACTCATCGGCCAGGCCATTGCCCGCTGCGCCGCCGATGCGACCAGCGAAGCAACCGTCAGCGTTGTGCCGCTGCCCAGCGATGAGATGAAGGGCCGCATCATCGGCCGTGAGGGCCGCAACATCCGCGCTCTTGAGACCGCCACGGGCTGCGATTTGATTATTGACGATACGCCTGAAGCTATCACGCTGTCCAGCTTTGACCAGACCCGCCGCGAGGTGGCCCGCATGGCGCTCGAGCGCCTGATTGCGGATGGCCGTATCCATCCTGCCCGCATTGAGGAGACGGTGGACAAGTGCCGCCGCGAACTGGAAATCCAGATGAAGCGCGAGGGTGAAAAGGTCGTTATGGACCTTGGCATCCACAGCCTGCACCCCGACCTTGTCAAGCTGATTGGCCGTCTGAAATACCGCACCAGCTACGGTCAGAACGTGCTGAACCATTCGGTGGAAGTTGCCTGGCTGGCCGGCCTGATGGCAGGGGAACTGGGTGTCAACGTCCAGATGGCCCGCCGTGCCGGTCTGCTGCATGACATCGGCAAGGCGCTTGACCACGAGATTGAAGGCAGCCATGTCCAGATTGGCGTGGATATCTGCAAGAAATACCGTGAGAACCCGCAGGTTATCCATGCCGTTGAGGCACACCACGGTGATGTCGAGCCGAAGTCTACCCTGGCGTTCATCGTCATGGCCGCCGACGCGATCTCCGCCGCCCGTCCCGGCGCCCGCCGTGAGAATATGGAGAGCTACATCAAGCGTCTTGAAACGCTGGAAGCCCTCTGCAACGGCTTTGAGGGTGTCGAAAGCTCCTACGCTGTTCAGGCCGGCCGCGAAGTCCGCATCATGGTCCAGCCCGGCAAGGTCAGTGATGATCAGGTTGTCCTCCTTGCCCGCGCTGTGGCCAAGAAGATTGAGGATGAACTGGATTACCCCGGCCAGATTAAGGTCAGCGTTATCCGTGAGAGCCGTGCGACCGAGTATGCCAAATAATTTTTCCATAGCTTTTCCGCCGCCCGTTCTGTGCCGCAGCACAGAACAGGCGGCTTTTGCTTTGTCAGTCTTTGCGTGTTTCCGGTGCTGTCCGCAAAAGGCCCCATATATAAAAAACGGCGCGCTTCGTTCATGAAAGCGCGTCGGCTGATGCTGAAATTTTTATAACGTATAAAACAATAAGCGTTCGGATAAAAATCTGCACGAACCACTCAGGTTCCATCCGCAGCCTGTAAATAGCTTACCTGGCGCACTTTTGCAGAGTCCGGCGGTAGGAAGGCTCATCATGAGGGGCTTGCCGGACGACTGTCAGTTCGCCTGCGGCTATCATCTGTTCAATCCTGCCGGCAATCCATGCATCACCGATGCCGAGCTGGTACTGTCCCAGAACGCGGCCAATGACGGCGGCTTCATTGAATGTGTCGGGCTGGGCGTTAATCTCCCGGCAGATGAAGCTGTCATAAAAGTCGGCGGGTACGCTGTGAAGCTGCCCGTTGAGGGACGCGCGCAGCGGTGCGTTTTCGCTTTGCAGGCGCGCCCAATTCTGTGCGCAGAAGCTGAGCAGAGCAGGGGAAGCCTGTTTGGCCGCGGGCGCATAGCGTCCCCATTCGCCGGGTGATACATCGCCCCAGGAGGTGCAGGTGACAAGACTCTGCCCGTCACGGTCCATCCATTCCGGGAGGCGTACCGTGTAAATGGCACCGCACCCCTCCAGCCGGTGAAGCCGGGCAAGCAGCCAGTAGAACCCGCACAGTTCGTCCGGGCTGTGGCTGTACCAGATGCGCACTGCCTCGCCCGCCCGGCAGCGGTCCAGCAGGGCGGTGAGGCCTGTCTGTGCGCATTCCACAAGTTCGCCGGCCTGACAGGGAGCATCCTCTTCGGATCTGACCGAGAGCAGCTGCGCAAGCACGGCGCAGCGTTTGGGACCGGGGTCGGACTCCGAAATGTCCCCCACGCTCAGCGCAAGGTCAAAGCAGTAAATGTCACGGTTCTTGACGCTGAGCGGTACCGCATTCTCCCGCTCGCGGCGCAGGCGTTCCTCCGCCTGCTGCTGGGCGCGCCGGATTTCCTCCTCACTGGGGGCAGAGGCGTCCTTCCCGCGCAGAAATACGGCAGTGACGCCGTCAGGCCTATGGGATGGCCCGGAATGGGGCGCACACTTGAGGCTTCCGCAGGCGTTTTGATTGAAAAGGACTTCCGTCATGGCAAATTCCTCCTTTTGGAAAGGCCGGAATGAAAAATGAACGTCCGGACGCTTGAAATATAAAGAAAAAACTCAGGAATCAAAATTCCTGAGTTTTTGTTTTGGTGCGCGGTACAGGACTCGAACCTGTGACCTCCTGCACGTCAAGCAGATGCTCTACCAGCTGAGCTAACCGCGCGTTTCTTACGACTTGATTAATATACCAAATCCTTTGAGAAAATGCAAGCCCTTTTTTGAAAAAAAATCAAATTTTTTTATAAAAACCGAAAAAATAACGCAAATACGTTAAAAGAATTTTCCGCGCGGGCTGCGGCTTTTTCTTGCCCCATCAGAGGGATTGTGGTATACTGATACCGTTATTATGGAGAGGTGTACGGAATGAGGGTTTTGGGAATTGACCCCGGCTATGCGATTGTCGGCTGGGGCGTGGTGGATTATGCGAACGGACGCTTTGCACCGATTGCTTACGGTGCGGTCTGCACCGAGAAAGACACCCCCTTTGAACAGCGCCTTGCCCAGATTTATGAGGATGTGACCGATATTTTCCGCCGCTACCAGCCGCAGGCGCTCTCGCTCGAAAAGCTGTTCTACCAGCACAACCAGACCACCGTCATCGGTGTGGCGGAGGCGCGCGGCATTATCCTGCTTGTGGCGGCGCAGTTCAATGTGCCGGTGTACGAGTACACCCCCATGCAGATCAAACAGGCGGTGACCGGTTACGGAAAAGCCCAGAAAAAGCAGATTCAGGAAATGACCCGGATTCTGCTGCACCTGCCCGAAATCCCCCGCCCCGATGATACCGCCGATGCCCTTGCCATGGCGGTGGCGCACTGCCACTGTGCCGGCAACCGGCTCTCCCGCCTGCCGAACACGGTGCGCTGAGGAGCGCGGCCTTTAATAAGGATGAACCATATTCCATATATTGAATCATATTTGAATCAAAGCAAAGAGGTTTGCCATGATTGATTGCCTGACCGGGAAAATTTTAAAAAAGACCCCCGATACCCTTGTCATCAGCTGCGGCGGTATCGGGTTTGCCGTGCAGGTGCCTGCCGCTTCGGGCAGTGCACTGCCCGCTCCCGGGCGGGAAGCCACGGTATACACCGTCATGAACGTCACCGAGAACGATGTCTCCCTCTACGGCTTTGCGACCGAGGAGGAACGCTCCTGCTTCAAGATGCTCACCTCCGTCACCGGTGTCGGGCCGAAAGCGGGGCTGGCAATCCTCTCGGTCATGAGCCCCGAGAAAGTCGCGCTTGCGGCCTCCTCCGGCGACCACAAGGCGTTTACCAAGGCCAGCGGCGTCGGGCCGAAACTGGCTCAGCGCATCACGCTGGAACTGAAAGATAAAGTGGGCAAGGGCCTTGCCGCCGGAACGGGATTTGCTTCCGGTGCGGATATCCCGGCCCCCACCGGTGCGCCGGCGCAGGCCGTGGCGGCGCTCGTCTCGCTCGGATACAACACTTCCGACGCCGCGCAGGCGGTCGCCCGCATTGACGAAAGCCTGCCGGTGCAGGATATTATTAAAATCGCGCTGCGCAGTCTTTCCCGCGCCTGACCGCAGGCAGCATCTGAATCCGTGAAACAGGAAGGATAGGTATGAACACCGAATACACCGTGGACCCCAGCCGGCTGGTCAGCCCTGATGCGGCGCCTCAGGACGCCGAGGAAGTAACACTGCGCCCCAAAACGCTGGATGACTATGTGGGCCAGGAAAAGGCCAAGGCCAACCTGCGCATCTACCTCCGTGCCGCTCAGCAGCGCGGGGAGCCGATGGACCATATTCTGCTCTACGGCCCGCCAGGCCTTGGCAAAACCACGCTTGCGGGCATTGTGGCGCAGGAGATGGGCGTGCAGATTCGCGTCACCTCCGGCCCCGCCATTGAGAAACCCGGCGACCTTGCCGCACTGCTCACCAACCTTCAGGAGGGGGATATCCTCTTTATTGATGAGATTCACCGCCTTTCCCGTCAGGTGGAGGAAGTGCTTTATCCGGCGCTTGAAGATTATGCGTTGGATATTATGATTGGCAAAGGCCCGTCCGCGCAGAGCATCCGCATCAATCTGCCCCACTTTACGCTGGTGGGCGCTACCACCCGCGCCGGTCAGCTGACCGGGCCGCTGCGTGACCGTTTCGGCATCCTGCTCAAACTGGAACCGTACAGCCCCGATGAACTGGCCCGCATCATTATGCGCAGCGCCGGAATCCTGGGCGTGCCCATCGACTATGAGGGCGCACTGGAACTTGCCAAGTGTGCGCGCGGAACGCCCCGCGTAGCCAACCGCCTGCTCAAGCGGGTGCGTGACTTTGCCACCGTGCAGGGGGACGGCTCGATTGACGGGCCGACTGCCGTTGCCGCGCGCCGTCAGATGGATATTGACGAGGCGGGCCTTGACGAACTGGACCGCAGCGTGCTGCGCGCCATCATTGAACTGTACGGCGGCGGACCGGTCGGCCTTGACACATTGGCGGCCAACCTCGGTGAGGAGGCCGTCACGCTGGAGGACGTCTGTGAGCCGTATCTGATGCAGCTTGGCATGCTCACACGCACCCCGCGCGGGCGCTGTGTGACAAAGCTGGCCTATGAACACCTCGGCCTTCCGGTGCCGCGCCATCTGCGCGCTGAGGACGAGGACGAAAACCAGCAGTCCATGTACTGATTGTGATTTTTCCCAGAAGGCACATTGTTGCCGTTTAGATAACACCCCGCATGGGGCAAAACGGCGGGCAAAACGCCTGCCTAAAAGAAAGGATTTGATTTATATGGGTAAACTGTTTGGAACGGACGGCGTGCGCGGCGTGGCCGGGCGCGATTTGACCTGTGAACTGGCACTTCAGATTGGCCGTGCCACCGCTGCGGTGCTGACCCGCCTGGATGGCCACCGCCCCCGCATCCTGATCGGCAAGGACACCCGCGTGTCCGGCGATATGCTGGAATGCACCCTTGCTGCCGGACTGTGCAGCGTGGGCGCCGATGTTGATCTGCTGGGCGTCATCCCGACCCCCGGCGTTGCCTATCTGGTGCGGGAATACCACGCCGATGCAGGCATTGTCATTTCGGCTTCCCACAACCCGATGGAGTTCAACGGCATCAAGATTTTCAAGGGGGACGGCTACAAGCTGCCCGATGAGGTCGAGAACGAGATTGAGCGCCACATTTTTAACAACTGCCAGGACATCAAACTCTGCGAGGGTGCCGACATCGGCCGCGTGCGCCGTCTGGACAATGCAGTGAATGATTATGTGGATGCGCTTGCCAAGCATATTGATGCTGACCTTTCGGGCCTGCGCGTTTTGTTTGACTGCGCCAACGGCGCTTCCGCTAAGGTGGCCCAGAAACTGTTCCCGCGCCTTGGCTGTGAGTGCGGATTTATCGGCACGCAGGATGACGGCGTCTCGGTGAATGACGGCTGCGGCTCCACGCACCTTGAAACGCTGGAGAAGGCAGTCGTGGCAGGCGGCTATGACTGCGGCATCGCCTTTGACGGTGACGCTGACCGCTGCCTTGCCTGCGATGAGAAGGGCGCCGAGATGGACGGCGACAAGATTATTGCGCTCGTTGCAAAGGATATGAAGGAGCGCGGCCGTCTGGACGGCAACACCGCCGTTGTCACCGTTATGTCCAACCTCGGCTTCATGAAGTATATGCAGTCCGAAGGCATTGAGACCGCCCGTACGGCCGTGGGTGACCGCTATGTGCTGGAGGAAATGCGCGCCCGCGGCTACGCCATCGGCGGTGAGCAGAGCGGCCATGTGATTTTCCTGCATCATTCCACCACCGGTGACGGTGAACTGACTGCCGGAAAGCTGCTCAAGCTGCTTGCCCGCAAACACCGTGAGGAAGGCACCAAGATGAGCGAACTGAACGCTGTCTACACCAAATATCCGCAGATCCTCATCAACCTTGTCGCCAACGCCGAACAGAAGCAGGCGTACAAGGAAGACGAGTACATTGCGGGCTTTATTGAGAGCCAGCAGCAGAACCTGATGGGCATGGGCCGCGTTCTGGTCCGTGTTTCGGGCACCGAGCCGAAAATCCGCGTGATGGTCGAGGGCCAGGATATGGACGCAATCGAGCAGAGTGCAGCGCGCATTGCTGACATGATTCGTCAGCGGATTCCGGGGGTGCAGTGATGCGCCCCGCCGATACCTGGGTGGATTATGAGCTTTTAGATGCCACCAACCATAACCGCCTTGAGCGGTGGGGCAATGTTGTGCTCATCCGCCCCGACCCGCAGGTTATCTGGAAAGCGCCCGAGGCAAGCCCGATGTGGCACAAAGCGGACGCAGTCTACCACCGCTCCGCCAAGGGCGGCGGCCAGTGGGAGACAAGACGCCGCCTGCCCGCACGGTGGAACATCGGCTGGCAGGATTTGACTCTGATTGTCAGCCCGACCGGCTTCAAGCACACCGGCGTGTTCCCCGAACAGGCCGTCAACTGGGCATGGTACCGCGAGGTCATCCAAAACGCGGGCCGTCCCATCCGCGTGCTGAACCTCTTTGGCTATACCGGCGGTGCAACGCTTGCCTGCTTAGCGGCGGGCGCAAGCGTCACCCATGTGGACGCAAGCAAGGGCATGGTTGCCTGGGCGCGGGAGAATGCCGCCGCCAGCTCGCTGGCCGACCGTCCCTGCCGCTGGATTGTGGACGACTGCGCCAAGTTCGTCCAGCGTGAAATCCGGCGCGGCAGCCGCTACGATGCCGTCATCATGGACCCGCCCAGCTATGGGCGCGGACCCGGGGGAGAAATCTGGAAGCTTGAGGACAATGTCTATGACCTCATCACGCTGACCGCTCAGGTCCTGAGCGATAAACCGCTCTTCTTTGCCATCAACTCCTACACCGAGGGCCTCAGCCCGGCGGTGATGGAATATATTCTCAAAACCAATCTCTGCCCCACGTTCGGCGGCACGACCTCCTGCGATGAAATCGGCCTGCCCGTCACCGCAACGGGCGGCGTGGTGCCCTGCGGCGCAACGGCCGTGTGGCAGAACCTCTGAGTCTTACAGACTGCAATCAATAGGGAAAGCAAAAAATGGAAAACAATACCATCCTGGAAGCGCAGGACGTGCGCTTCCGCTATGACGAGGACGAGGGAGCCAAAAAGGCCCCCTACGCGGTGGACGGCGTGAGCATGAAGGTCCGCCGCGGCGAGTTTGTGGCGGTGCTCGGCGCCAACGGCTGCGGCAAATCCACGCTCGCCAAGCACTTCAACGCCATTCTTCTGCCCGAGACCGGCACGGTTTTGGTTGAAGGGATGGACACCCGCACCGATGAAAAACTCTATGACATCCGTCAGAAAGTCGGCATGGTGTTCCAGAACCCCGACAACCAGATCGTTGCGACTGTTGTTGAGGAGGATGTGGCCTTTGCGCTGGAAAATCTTGGTGTCCCCACCGAGGAAATGCGCACCCGGGTCGATGAGGCAATGAAGCTGGCCGGCATTTACGAGCAGCGGAACAAAGCACCGCATAAACTCTCCGGCGGGCAGAAACAGCGCGTTGCCATTGCGGGCGTTGTCGCCATGCGGCCGGACTGCCTGATTCTCGATGAGGCCACCGCAATGCTCGACCCGCGCGGCCGCGCACAGGTCATGAAAACCATCCCCAGCCTGCGGGACGCCGGTATCTCCATTGTCTCCATCACGCACTACATGGAGGAAGCGGCCCAGGCGGACCGGGTCCTTGTCATGAGCCGCGGCCGTATCGTCATGGAGGGCACCCCCACCGAGGTGTTCAGCCAGACCCGCCGTGTGCGCTCGTATCATCTCGATGTGCCGCAGGCCGCGGAACTCCGGGATGAACTGGCCGATGCCGGCCTGCCCATGCCGGAGGGCGTCATCACGCCCGAGGAATGTGCCAAGGCAATTTACGACCTGCTGGCGTAAAATTTTCTCCATGAGAAAGGCAGAGACGGCACCCGGAAATCCGGGGCGGTACCCTGCGGGAAGGAAAGTACAGTGTCTGAAATTATCAAAGCAGAACATCTGCGTTATGTTTATAATCCGGGAATGCCGGACGAGACCGCCGCGCTCGATGACGTCAGCTTTTCCATTGAGGAGGGTGACTTTGTGGGCGTGATGGGCTCGACCGGCTCGGGCAAATCCACCCTCATTGCCCACTTTAACGGCCTCAACCGTCCCACCTCGGGCCGGCTGCTCGTGGACGGACGGGATATGTGGGCCGAAGGGGAGGACCTGCGGGCAATCCGATTCAAGGTTGGCCTTGTCATGCAGTACCCCGAATACCAGCTGTTTGAGGAAACCTGTTGGAAAGATATCGCCTACGGTCCGCGCAATATGGGCCTTGACGAGAAAGAAATTGCCCGCCGCGTCAAAGAGGCGGCAGCTTTTGTAGGCCTCAGCGATGAGATTCTGCAAAAAAGCCCGTTTGAACTCTCCGGCGGGCAGAAGCGCCGGGTTGCTATTGCGGGCGTGATGGCCATGGAACCGAAAATTCTCGTGCTTGACGAGCCGGCCGCCGGCCTTGACCCCGAGGGACGGGATACCATCCTCACCCAAATCAAGAATTACCATGAAGCCACCGGCATCACGGTTGTTCTCGTGAGTCATTCGATGGAGGACATTGCCCGCTATGCCAACCGCGTTCTTGTGATGGACCACGGCAAAGTGGCCATGTATGACACGGTGGAGAACGTCTTTGCCCAGGCACCCGAACTGCTCCGCCTCGGCCTTTCGGTGCCGCAGGTGACGCAGGTGTTCCTCATGCTCAAAGGCATGGGCCTCGATATTGATACCGATGTTTACACCATGCCCTACGCCGTCAAGACGGTGCTGAAGGCGTGGAACGCAAAGCACCCCGACAAGGCGGTGCCCATCCGCAAGACGGGAAAGGGGGATGACGCAGATGCTTCGTGATATCACCATCGGTCAGCATTTCCCCGGGAACTCCATCGTTCACCGGTGCGACCCCCGCCTGAAAATCGTGGCGACCATCGCCTACATTGTGGTGCTGTTTATGGCATCCAATCCGGTGGGCATCGTGCTGTCGCTGCTGCTGCTCGCACTGCTCTACCGCGCGGCAAAAATTCCTTTTAAGCTGATTACCAAGAGCCTGAAGCCGATTCTTCCCATCGTCCTCTTTACGGCGGTGCTGAACCTGTTCTTCATCACGGGCGAGGGTGACCCGCTCATTCATCTCGGCTTTATCCGCATTTATGCCGAGGGCGTGCGCTATGCCGTTTTGATGGCGGTGCGCATTGTCGCGCTCATCGCGGGCACGAGCCTTTTGACCTATACGACCAGCCCGATTGTTCTGACCGATGCCATTGAATCCCTGCTCAAGCCGTTTGCCAAGCTGCATCTGCCTGTGCATGAACTGGCCATGATGATGACCATCGCGCTGCGCTTTATCCCGCTGCTCATTGATGAGACCGAGAAAATCATGAACGCTCAGAAAGCCCGCGGCGCCACGCTGGACAACGGCAAGTTTTTCGAGCGCGTCAAGGCGCTGATCCCTGTGCTGATCCCGCTGTTTATCAGTGCGTTCCGCCGCGCCGATGAACTGGCCATGGCGATGGAATGCCGCTGCTACCACGGCGGCGATGGGCGCACCCGGCTCAAGGTCCTGCGCTTCGGCAAGGACGATGTTCTCTGCGCCGCTGTGCTCACGCTCTGCCTGGCCGTTATCCTCTCGACCCGCTGGCTTATCCCGACCTTCTAAAAGGAGTCCGCCCATGAACATCCTGCTCTGGCTCAGCTATAAGGGAACCCGCTATGCGGGATTTCAGGTCCAGCCCAACGGGGTGACGATCTGCGCCGTCGTGCAGGATGCCATGCAGGACCTGTTTGGCGCGCGCCCCAATGTCAAGGGCTGTTCCCGTACCGATGCGGGGGTCCATGCCCGGCGGTTCGCGCTCAATTTCCACTGGCAGACCAGTATCCCGATGGACCGTCTGCCCGCCGCGCTCAATGTGCGCCTGCCCGCGGATATCCGGGTTTTGGAAGCACAGCAGGTGCCTGAGGATTTCCATGCCCGCTACGCCGCGCACGCAAAGACCTATCACTACCGGATTCTCTGCGCGAAGGTCGACGATCCGTTTGAATTTGATACTTCTTACCGCGTCCCCGGCCCGCTTGATCTGACCGCCATGCAGGCGGCAGCGGCAGGCTTCGTGGGACGTCATGATTTCACGGCGCTGTGCGCCTCCGGCTCCTCCGCCGCCGCACACGGCGACACGGTCCGCACCGTGATGGACTGCACCGTGGCGCAGGACGGCGCAATGTTCACCCTCTCGGTGACGGCGGACGGGTATCTTTACAACATGGTCCGTATTCTGGCGGGCACCGTGCTTCAGGCAGGGCAGGGCAAACTTGACCCTGCGCAGGTGCCCGCCATCCTTGCCTCCCGCGACAGACGCCGCGCCGGGCAGACACTGCCCGCAAAGGGATTGTTTTTGTGGGAGGTCAGCTACCCCGGGCTTGCCGTGGGAGCAGACAATCAATGAACCGGACGGATTCCGGATTTTTTGCGAAAGGGGGCATTGCCCATGAACCGGGAGGACCGGGAACGCCTTGAGCGCCGCAAACGGATGCTCGCAAGGGAACAGGGGAATGTCCCCATCCCGCAGCCCGCTCAAAACCCGCAGCCCGCACAGCGGCAGACAAAACGAAAAAACGGCACTGCACAGCAGAGCACGGCCGGGAAAAGTTCCTCCGAGCCGGTCGGCGTGCAGACCGAAAACCCGAAAATCCGCAGCATCTCGGAGGAACTGCGCCGCCGCCAGCGCCGCCGCACGGCGCTGCTGGTCGGAGCGGTGGTCGTGCTGGCGGCCGCACTGGCGCTGGCCAGCGGCGTGCTGAGCACATCCATCGCCATGCTGGGCGATTTGACGGACTCGGTCTACCTTGCCTTCAACCGCGCAGGCGGCGGGTGGCCTGCCTCGACCGGCATCCGCACCCCGCTTCAGGTGGAGGAACTTGCAGGCGGATTTGTTGAACTGGATGGCGAGGATGTGGCGGTCTATTCTGCCTACGGCGCAAAAGTCCGCGCATTTCAGCCCGGCTATGCCCGCCCTGCACTGGCGGTGGGCAATACCCGCTTTGCCGTGTACAACCGTGCGGGCAGTGAACTGACCGTACAGAGCCGAACCCGCCAGCTTTACGCCAAAAATTTTTCGAGCCCGATTATGCTCTGCGCCATGTCGGACAACGGGACACTGGCGGTTGTGACCGAGTCTGACCGCTATGCGGCCGAGGTCAATATCTATGACCCGGCTTTCCGTGATACGCCCTATGTCTGGAAAATCACCCAGGAGGACGGCACCCCCATTGCCATGGATTTTGCACCGGATAACCGCCGCTTTGCCGCGGGAACTGTGGCGGCAAAGGACGGCCAGCTCTGCACCAATGTGCGGTTCATGAGCCTCAGCTCCGATACGGCGGGCAGCGTGTATCAGGCCGATACCGGCAGCATGGTGCTGAAACTCGAGTGGCTTTCCTCCGGGCGGCTTTTGGCGGTGTTTGATACATACATTACAGTGCTGGACACCACGAGCGCCGCGGAGGTTTCCCGCTATGACTACGGCGGCTCCACGCTGCAAAGCGTCTCGACCTGCGGCAAGGCAACGGCGCTGCTGCTCGCCGTCCGCGGCGGCAACACCCTCGTCACCCTCAACGAAAAACTGACCCCGCTTGCGATGATTCCGGCCGGCCTTGCTGAGAAGGTGACCTGCACCGCCACGGAAGTCTATCTTCTGACCGACAGCGGTGTGGAAAGCTACGCTTTTGACGGCGTGCAGAACTGGTCCGTGGACCTCGGCACACGCCCGCAGGCCGTGATTGAGGCGTCCCACACGCTGGTCTTTACACCCGGACAGGCGAACATCCTGACCGGAAACTGAACGCAGATATATTATTACAGGAGGAACCTGTTATCATGGAATTTCCCATCGGACTTATTTATGACCTGATTTTCCTTGTCCTGCTTTTGGGCGGTGCCATCCTCGGCAAACGCCGCGGCTTCCTCAGCGGTCTGGTTGGTCTTGTCGGCTCGGTGGCCGGCATTCTGGCAGGCGTCTATGCCAGCCGGAACTGGGCGAGCAGCCTTTACTATGACCATATCGGCGTGACCATCGGGGAGACGGTTACCAAATCCATGGCCGAAACTGGCGGTGACCTTGCCGCAGCCATCAACAGCATCAGCTTCCTGCCGGATGCCGTGCGGGAAAAGCTCACCACGGCCCTCACGAACCTGACCGCGGCCGCTGTGCCTCAGATTGTCAACGCGCTGGCTCCGGTCCTGCTCCCCATGCTCCAGGCAGTGTTTTTCCTTCTGGTGTGGGTGGCGGCTCGGGCACTGTTCCATCTGCTGGCCCGCTGGCTGCGCGGCATCAACGCGCTGCCGCTGGTCGGAACCGTGAACAAGGTGCTTGGCTTTGCGCTGGGCTTTGTCTCGGGCACCCTCAACTGCTGGATCCTTTCGCTGGCTTTGTGGCTGATTGCCACCGTGAGCGGCGGAAAGCTGGAAGTCCTCAATTTCAGTGTCCTTCAAAGCAGCGCACTCTATCGTCTGCTTGAAACGCTCAATCCCTTTGTTGTCCACTACTGATGAATTTTGTCTGAACATTGAGCCGGAAACCTTGCAAACCGGGGCGGTGTGGGGGATAATAGAAATATCGGTGCGGCAAAGCGCCCCGCAGCAAAGGCGGGGATAATGCACAGGACCCGCCGATATATCCCCGGATTTTCCGGGAAGAAGACTTGAGCGATATGTTCCGGCGCCGCACGGCGGCTGCTGTATTATAGAGAGGTGAATGTTATGTTATGTGCCCGCTGCAAAAAGCGACAGGCTGTTGTTTTTGTTCAGCGGCTGGAAGCAGGCAAACCGGTGCAGGAGGGCTACTGCCTGACCTGCGCGAGAGAACTGCATATCCAGCCTGTGGATGATTTGATGAAGCAGTTCGGGATGTCCGATGATGACCTCCAGAACATGGAGGAACGGATGTCGAGCTTTCTCCAGGAGGCCAGTCAGAATATGGTGGACCCCAATGCGGACCCTGATGAGTCAATGACGGACCCGGAATCCGGGGACGGATTCGTTCCCGGCGGTTCACCGGCGTTCCCCTTTGCCATGGGCGTCTCCGGCCAGAAGCAGGAGGACGGCGGCAAGGAACGCAAAAAGAAGGGCCGCGGCCAGCGCAAGTTTCTTGACACCTACTGTGAGAACCTGACCCAGAAGGCCCGTGACGGCAAACTTGACAATATCATCGGCCGTGACCGGGAAATTTACCGCACAGTGCAGATTCTCTGCCGCCGCCAGAAGAATAACCCCTGCCTCATCGGTGAGGCGGGTGTCGGCAAGACTGCCATCGCCGAGGGCATTGCCCAGCGCATTGCCGCCGGCAAGGTCCCGGCCCGGCTTCAGGACAAAGAAATCTACCTGCTCGACCTCACCGCGCTTGTGGCCGGTACCCAGTTCCGCGGCCAGTTTGAGCAGCGGGTCAAGGGTCTGCTCGGCGAGGTCAAGGCGGCGGGCAACGTGATTCTCTTTATTGACGAGATTCACAATATTGTGGGCGCGGGCGACTCGGACGGCGCAATGAATGCCGCCAACATTATGAAGCCCGCACTCTCCCGCGGCCAGATTCAGGTCATCGGCGCCACGACTTTTGCGGAATACCGCAAATATATCGAAAAGGATTCCGCGCTGGAACGCCGCTTCCAGCCCGTCACGGTCGAGGAGCCTTCCATCAGCGACACCATCGAGGTGATTCGCGGCGTTAAGGGCTACTACGAAAAATATCACTGCGTCCGCGTGCCGGACTCCATCGTCACGAGCGTGGTGCAGCTTTCCGAGCGCTATATCACCGACCGATTCCTGCCCGATAAGGCCATCGACCTGCTCGATGAGTCCTGCGCCTGCTGCAACCTGCGCCATCCTGAGATTACCCAGTATCTGACGGCACAAAAGCAGGTCGCAGAACTTGAGGAACAGGAACACGCGCTGGAAAACCCCGATGAATCCGCTCAGGGCGACAGCGCTATCGACTACGAGGAACTGGCCCGCATCAAGACCGAACTGGCACAGCTGCGCCAGAAACTTCCCGCGCTGGAGCTTCAGGTCGCGGACATTCAGGTGACCACCGATGATGTGGCACAGGTCGTGGAACTCTGGACCGGCGTGCCCGCTGTCAAGATTAAGGAGACCGAATATACCCGCCTGATTGGGCTGGAAGATGCCCTCAAGGCACATATCATCGGTCAGGATGAGGCGGTTCATGCCGTCGCACAGGCGGTCAAGCGCTCCCGCGCTGATTTGTCCCAGCGTCACCGTCCCGCCAGTTTCATCTTTGTCGGCCCGACCGGCGTAGGCAAGACCGAACTCGTCAAGCAGCTTGCCAACCAGCTGTTTGACACGGTGGACCCGCTCATCTCGATTGATATGAGCGAATATATGGAGAAATATGCGGTTTCCCGCCTGATCGGTTCGCCTCCGGGCTATGTGGGCTACGATGAAGCCGGCCAGCTGACCGAAAAAGTCCGCCGTCATCCGTACAGCGTTGTGCTTTTCGATGAGATTGAAAAAGCCCACCCCGATGTGATGAACATCCTGCTTCAGATTCTTGATGAAGGCAAGATTAACGATGCGCAGGGCCGTACGGTGGACTTCTCCAACACGGTTATCTGCATGACTTCCAACGCCGGCTCCAATGACCATACCGCTCTCACGGGCTTTGGCCGCACCGCCGAGCAGACCAGCCGGGATAAGAGCATGAAGGCTCTTCAGGAGTTCCTGCGTCCCGAGTTCCTCGGCCGTGTGGATGAGGTCATTACCTTCCGCCCGCTTGACCAGAACGACCTTGAACGCATTGCCGCGCTCATGGTGGAGGAATACCGCCCCGGCCTTGCGGCCCGCGGCCTCAATCTGGAGATTGCGCCCGGCGCTCTTGCGGCCATTGTGCAGGAAACTTCCACCCGTTTGGGCGCGCGCGAACTGCGCAAGACCATCCGCAAGGTGCTCGAGGATCCCGTGGCCGAGGCCATTGTTGCCAACCGCCTCACCGATGGTCAGACGGTCACCCTTGCGGCGGACGAAAACGGCAAGCCGGTGCTTCGCCTGCCGGAATAAGCTGTCAGGGAGGTTTTCATGAAACAGCCTGTGCGCTTGCTCTGCGCTCTGCTGGCGGCCTGCCTGCTTGCGGGCTGTGCGCCCTATGCGCGGCAGGTTCGGATTGCCATGCCCGGGCCGGATATGCCCCGCGGCGGGCAGCACACGCCGGACAGCGGCCTACCTGCGGCACCGTCCAAAGAGACCGCACAGACCCTGACCAACGCTTACGGCAGCGCCGTTTTGCTGGGCTGGCCCTGTGTGCTGTACAGCATTTATCTGGACAATGCGGACGGGGATGCTTGGGATGAGGAATCCCTGGCGCAGACCCGCCGCAATCTGGAAGTTGCGGTGGACTGGATTGCCGCCGAAGCGGAAAAATATAACGCCGCCCCGCGGCTGATATATGATGACGGGGATGGGGATTTGACCCAGTTTGTGCGCTGTTCCGCCGAATTGACGGAGGATAACACCGGCAGTGCGGAGTTCTACGATTATGTGGACACCCTCACTGCTGCCGTGGATGCCGCAGCAATCGCCCAAAAATATGGCACATCCAGCATCGGCTTCCTCATCTTTGTCCCGGCGGCGGGCTGCTCCTATTCCATCCTGCATTATCTTGAGGATGGGGCATACTATCCCAATGAGTTCTGCTGTTTGTATCTCTATGACGTTTATGAAAAGCCCGGCACCTATGAAGGCCCGGCGGTTTACGCGCATGAGATTCTGCACCTGTTCGGCGCGGCGGACCTCTATGAGGAGAGCAGCGATGCCTATGTGACGGCCGAACTGACTGACTATGTCGTAAGCAGCTGGCCGGACGCCATCATGTATTATACCTATAACGATGACAACTCCATCAGCTATGACCGGATTGAAAAATCCATCTGCCCGCTGACCGCCTACCGGCTGGGACTGTGCGATACCTTCCCGGGCATTGAACGCTTCCCCGATGCGGCGGCTGACCCGCCGGGCATCTATACCGAGGAGCCGGGCAGCTCCGGGCAGGTCCTTCGGGAACTGCTGCGGGGAACGGCGGCCTGATTGAAGGGGGGGACAGCCCATGAACAGCGCACAGTGGCCTTTCCGGGTGGAGTGCGTGACGGCGGCCTCCCTGACGGAATGGCGTATCGGGGACGAACTCGAACCCCGCCCCGCCGGGGATTGGCAGCTTGTCTATCTGCGCAGCGGCATTGTGGAGGAATCCTGCGATGACCGCCGCGTGACGCTGCGCCCCGGCCATCTTCTGTTCCATCAGCCCGAGGAGATTCATGCCATGCGTGCCGTGGGCGAAGTGCCGCCCGAGGTGTTCCGCGTGGAGTTCCGCTGTGAAGGGCCTGGCATGGATATCTTCCGGGGCCGTCAGCTGCTCACAAACGCCGCGGAGCGCAGCTGCCTGCGCCTGATGGTGGACGCCGCCCATGAGGTCTTTGCCCCGCCCGCAGAACCGGGGGAGGACCCGCAGCTTCGGGCAGAACCACCCTACGCGGCGCAGGAACTGCTGGCGCTCTACCTTGCACAGCTTCTCTGCCTGACCGGACGGCGCCTGCGCCGTACCCGGCGCCCCGGGCCCCGCGCCCGTGCGGAACAGAATCAGGCCGCGCTGGTGGAGGGTGTGCGGCTCTATTTTGCCGAACATATTGATGAACCCCTCACGCTGGAGGAAGTCTGCCGTGACAACGGCTGTACCCGCGCGGCACTTCAGCAGGCGTTCAGGGCACGCACGCACATGGGACCGATGGAAGCCTTCTCCCGCATGAAGGCCGAACAGGCCGGCGTGCTGCTTGCGCAGGGCTACGGCTCCGGCGAGGTCGCCCGTATGCTGGGGTACAGTTCCCAAGCCTGGTTCAGCCGCCGGTTTACGGCCCTGACCGGTCAAACGCCGGGACAGTACCGCCGCGCGCCGCGCCCGCTCCACCTCTGTGAGTGGTAAAACGGCACCAAAAATCCATCTTGTTTGTGGAATGTTCTATGGTAAATGCCAAGGGCAAAAATTACAATGAAAGCAGCAGGATTGAGAAGAAACCGGAGTTTGTATGAATGAGATTTCGGCTTCTTTTAAGAAAGTCCTGCACCAAATTCATCTGTGTGAAAAGGAGCGTTCATTATGTCCATCTTGGTCAGCGGCGGCGCCGGCTATATCGGCAGCCATACTTGTGTGGAACTTCTCAATGCCGGGTATGACATTGTGGTGGCGGACAATTTTTATAACTCCTGCCCCGAAGCCCTCAACCGCGTTCGCGAGATTACCGGCAAGGACTTTGCGTTCGTTGAGGCGGATATGACCTGCCGCGACCAGGTGGAGGCCATCTTCAAGACGCACCCCGGCATCGACTGCGTGATTCAGTTCGCCGCCTACAAGGCCGTGGGCGAGAGCGTATCCAAACCGATTGAATACTATTCCAATAACCTCAACTGCACGCTCACGATTCTGGATGTTATGCGCCGCTATGACTGCCATAACATCATTTTCTCCTCCTCCGCAACGGTCTACGGTGACCCCGCCAGCGTGCCGATCCGGGAGAATTTCCCCGTGGGCGCCACCACCAACCCCTACGGCACCACCAAGGCATTCACCGAGCGCATCCTGACGGACTGCTGCAAGGCGGACCCCGAATTGAATGTGGCTCTTCTGCGCTACTTTAACCCCATCGGCGCACACCCCTCCGGACTGATTGGCGAGGACCCGAACGGCATCCCCAACAACCTTGTGCCTTACATCGCCAAGGTCGCCGTCGGCAAGCTGGAAAAAGTTCACGTCTACGGCAATGACTATCCTACTCCGGACGGCACCGGCGTGCGGGATTACATCCATGTGGTTGACCTGGCCCGCGGCCATGTGGCGGCCATCAAAAAGCTCGAGCAGAAGCCGGGCCTGTTCATCTGCAACCTCGGTACCGGCCACGGCTACAGCGTGCTGGACGTCATCCACGCGTTCTCCCGCGCCTGCGGCAAGGAACTGCCCTACGTCATTGACCCCCGCCGCCCCGGCGACATTGCCGAGTGCTGGTGCGACCCCGCTAAGGCCAAAAACGAACTGGGCTGGCAGGCGGAGTACGGCATTGACGAGATGTGCCGTGACAGCTGGAACTGGCAGAGCCATAACCCGGATGGCTATAAGACCGTCTGATTTTGAACCGGGCAGCAGCACGCACAGCGCCGCTGCTGCCGCATAACCCCCATAAAAATCAAAGAACCGCCGTGCAGGGCTGTGCACGGCGGTTCTTTTTATACATAGATTTCGTTGCTGCGCGCGGGGAGTTTCTGCACAGCGGAATGCGGCGCAGCCGTCTCACGCCAGGCGGCGGGGGAAAGCCCTGTTTCCCGCTTGAAAACCCGGCAGAGATAGTTCGCCCCCGAGAATCCGCACAGCCCGGCAATCATCTCAAGATTATATTCCCGCTCGGTCAGCAGCAGCTTGGCGGCCTCGATGCGCACCGAGGTCAAATATTTGCCCGGCGGCATCCCCATCTCAGCGGAAAATACCCGCACAAGATGGCATTTGCTCACGCCAAGCTGTTCACTCAGCTCCTCCACGCCGTAGAGGGCCATGTAGTTGTTGCGGATGGCTTCAACGGCTCGGGCTACAAGCGGCGAGAGGTGGCGCACTTCCTCATCGGCTTTTGCCAGAGCGCAGAGCAGCGCATAGGAGGCCGAAGCGTTGGCAGGGTCACTCAGGTCCTCCGCACTGCACACGCGGGCCAGGAGTTCCGCCGCGCCGGGGCAGGCGGCACTGTCCGCAAAGCGCGGACCGGGCAGCCCGCGCAGAAATTCTTCCGCAGCCAGCCCGGTAAGGCGCGCACAGAGGATGTGGCAGGGGGCGAGAGGACGCAGCGTGAAGCCGCCGCGCCCTAAAAAGAGGTCGCCCGGCGCACCGGTCTGTTCCTGACTGCCGGAACATTCCATCACGCATCCGCCGCTTGAGATGACCCCTGCCCAAAGCCCTTCCCCGGACAGGGAAAAAGGCTCGCTCCCGCTTTCCTCAAGCACCTCGGCGCGGCAGCAGACGGCATTGTGATCAAATATCAACTTTCACCCTCCGATATCAATAAAATGCTATTCCATTTCTGATTTTAAGCTGGTATTATAGTTTTGTCAAGAGGATATACCCCAAGAGGTATATCAATAAAAAATTATTCGGAGGTAATGCGTTATGGCAAGTATCAGCTGCCGTCACATCTACAAAATCTACCCCGGCAATGTCACTGCCGTTAAGGATTTCAACCTGGAAATCGCCGATAAGGAATTCATCGTTTTCGTTGGCCCTTCCGGCTGCGGCAAGTCCACCACCCTGCGTATGATCGCCGGCCTGGAAGAAATCTCCAAGGGCGAAATGTACATCGGTGACCGCCTGATCAACGATGTTCCCCCGAAGGACCGCGACATCGCCATGGTGTTCCAGAACTACGCTCTGTACCCCCATATGACCGTTTACAAGAACATGGCATTCGGCCTTGAGTTGCGCAAGATGCCCAAGGATGAGATCGACAAGCGCGTTCGCGAAGCCGCCAAGATCCTTGAGATTGAGCACCTGCTCGACCGTAAGCCGAAGGCTCTGTCCGGTGGTCAGCGCCAGCGTGTTGCTCTGGGCCGCGCCATGGTTCGTAACCCGGCCGTCTTCCTGCTCGACGAGCCTCTGTCCAACTTGGATGCTAAGCTCCGTACCAGCATGCGTACCGAGATCATCAAGCTGCACAAGAAGCTGGCTACCACCTTCATCTACGTTACCCATGACCAGACCGAAGCTATGACCATGGGCGACCGCATCGTTGTCATGAAGGACGGCGTTATCCAGCAGGTCGATACTCCGCAGAACCTGTACGATTACCCCTGCAATATGTTCGTTGCAGGCTTCATCGGCAGCCCTCAGATGAACTTCATGGACGGCACTCTCCAGAAGAGCGGCGAT
>JAQXGE010000055.1 GCA_029006135.1 Oscillospiraceae bacterium
ACTTTGACGCGGCGCGCGTGGACGGCGCTCCCCGCCTCGATGAGCGCGGACGCACCGAATACGGGCGCAAACTCGTTGTTCAGGTGGTTGGTATCCGTGCGGCGGCGGGGACTTTCGGCGGGCAGAGCGTGCCGCTGGGCCGCGGCGGTGCAGTGTATGCCCTGGATGAAAATCCCGCGGCGTACTTTGATGACGTTCCGGTGGATCTTCTGCTTCGCTGCCGGTATGCGCCGGTGAACCAGCAGCTTGCGCCGGGGGAACCCGTCAATTTTGGCTACATGATCCGCCCGCCCCATGGGGATGTGGGTGAACTGCCGGACGGGACAAACAATGCCTGGTGTGAGGTGAGTTACACCATCCACGACCCGGCAGGGCAGACGATGGGCGTCTTTACCGTGCCGGCCGGCCAAAGCATGGGGCAGGGGCAGTGGACAGTGCCGCTGCCCGACCCGCTTCCGGTCCCTGCGGATACCGTGCAGTATTCCGTGACGCTGGAACTGCGTGCCGTTCGCGCGGCATCGGGCATCGGCCCGGCCGGGGACGGGGTGCTGCACAGCAAAAGTTTTGCTGCCGTGACATTGACCGATTGACAAAACAGGCCCGGCGGGCACTGCCGCTTGCGCACCCCGCCGGGCCTTATTCTGCGTTTTTCATCAAGTAAAAGAAAATTCGGGAGCTGCGCTTTCTAAGGAAAAGGCGGCTCCCGATTTCTTGTGTTCAGAGCTGAAGGTGCGGGCCGGAACCGTCCGAGGTAAGACCATCGGCACGCAGCATATTCTCCATCACGTCAATATCGGCGGAGACATCCATCGCATCGGACTGGAACAGCTTGTCAAGCTGGGTCTCAAAGGCGGTGACCAGCGTATCCATGGCGGACTCAATGCGGTGCTTGGATTCACGGATGTTCTCGCCCTCAACGCCCTGCGCGTCCAGCTCGGCGTACGTCTCAAGCAGCTTGAGGGCTGTGGGCAAATAATAGTCCATGAACTTGCGCATCTGGGTCAGCTTGTCGGGGTTCTGCTCGACCTGCGCAAAAATCTTGGCGCTGACGGCTTCCAATCGGCTGATTTTGTCCGTCATGGCAGCATCGGGGATGGCATCATTGACGCGGTGCAGACGAAGAAGAATCTCCTCATAGCGGGAATTTTCCGCCTTGACCTCCTCGGGTTTCGGCTCCGGCTTGGCCGGCTCCGGTGTGGGCTGAGGCGCAGCGCCGCGCACAACAAGGCTTCCGCTGCGCATATCAAGGTAGGCGGCTTCCCCGAACACGCCCTTGTCAATGCAGTCCTCAAGATACCGGCAGCATTTTTCATAGCTGCACGGGATGGCTTCCGCGATTTCCCGGATATAGACATGGTCGGCCTTGCCCACGATGTTCTGAATCTTTTTGCGCATCCGCCGGCTTGTCTTGATTCGGTTGGAGCCGAATACCATGGCTAAGCCGCCCGCAAGGGGAACAGTGGCGGCAATGATATCCTCCACATAGAGCGAAGCATACCCGTTGGGAATCCCATAAGCAAATAAATCCACCGCGGACATGGCAGCTGCAAACGCGCCGAAGGCGGCCAGGCAGATACCGCCCGCGAGCAAAAGGTGGGGGATGAGACCGCTCTCTTTCTTGCTTTCCCGGCCACTCTTTGCCTTGCTCGGCGCGGCGGGTTTCCGGTTTTGGGTGTAGACCGGCGTGCCGGCGGCCGCGGTGTAGGAGACGGTGCTGCGGCGCGTGGTGCTCGGTGACGGAATCACACCCTCACGGAACAGATGGTTGAGCAGAAAAAGAATCAGCGCGACCGGCCAGGCACCGATAAAGAACATGAGGACGATGACCCAGATGGGAATCTGGAACGCGGCGTCCCCCTTGTGGTATTCCCCGGGGCGGGAAGTATTGTACGGCTCACTGCGCTGTGCACGGTCCTGGTTGGGATTATAGGGATTGGGCATAGAAGAACTCCTCACTTCAAAACAGCGTTCAGGGCAGGTCGGCGATGCATTGGCGCACATCATCGGACAGATACCAGCGGCTCCCGGCCTGATAGGGGTTGGATTTGTTGTAGGGAACGTGGGTACACAGGTAGTCAATCCAGCTGCTGTAACCCGAGACGGTCAGATGGATGCCATCCGTCTGTGCGTAGCTCTCGGTCAGATAACCGTCCTCCCCGGTGAAGGCCTCCGTCAGGTTGAGGTAATAACAGCCTTTTTCGGCACACATCGCACGGATGGATGCGTTGATGGATGCAAGCCGCGTGGGGGATAGGCCGGGACTTTTTTCGAGCGCCTCGGGGCGGACATTCAGGATGGACTGCACAAAGATGGCGGTGTTGGGCAGGGCGGCTTTCAGTTCATCGAGCATCCGGCCGTAATAGGCGAGAAATCCCTCATCGTTGCCCTCGGCCGTCAGAGCGTTGGTGCCCATGAGCAGATAGAGTTTGGCGGGCTGGCGCTCAGCAAGGATGTCGAGCGGGACCTGTTCCGTCCCGTCCTCACCGGTCAGAGCCACGCGGTTGACAATCTGGTTGGGACTTGTGCCCTGGTAACCCAGCACGAGCGCGCCGCCCACGTTGATTCCGTAGTAGGATAACCCTTCGGTGATGGAGTCACCCAGAAAGGCCGCATCAGCGAACCATTCGGTCGTGACCCGGCCGGACTGCACAACGGAATCCGGCTCGGCGGGCAGGGCGGTGAAGGTGAATGTCTCCTCCTGCCGGGCGGGGCCGACCGTGCCCCAGTTCAGCGCGTTGACGGCGGAACCGGCGCTGTCCGTCCCCGCATAGGGAATGGGCGCGACAAGGCGCTCGCTCGGAGCAGCCGTCTCGCCTGAATCAACAGTTTCCGCCGGACTGTTTGAGGGAAGAAGCAGTGTGATGATACCGGACAGAAGCAGAATTCCGGCCGCCGCACCCGCAAAAAATGTCCGGCGGCTGACGGCAGGTTTGCGTTTGCGCCGCCGGGGCGCGCCGCTTTGCGTGCTCCGGCGCGGCGGGGTG
>JAQXGE010000056.1 GCA_029006135.1 Oscillospiraceae bacterium
GCCGCGATAAACGCCGCTCCAATGTTTGGAAACTGGAGGCTCCTACGCTGGTGAAATGTCCTCAGTGTGGCGAACTGAAGGTGCCCCATCAGGTTTGTGGCAAGTGTGGCTACTACAAGGGCGTTGAAGTTGTCAAGGTCAAAGAGGCGTAACAGTTTCTTTAGAGGGAGGGGCGTTGCCTCTCCCTTTTTCTTGTCCACAGCGTGGAATTTCGTGTTTTACAGAAAGGAGCGGATCTATGGCCCTGCATCTTGTAAGCGTGGATGAACATTCTCCCGCCCAGCGTCTTGGACTGAACGCGGGCACTGAACTTCTGGCTATTGACGGAAATGAACTGTCCGATGCTCTGGACTACCAGTTCTATACAGCAGCGCCGCACTTCACGCTTACGGTCTGTGAAAACGGAATCCGCCGGGATATTGCCGTGGAAAAGGGAGAGTATGAACCTTTCGGCTGCAACTTCAAAACATATCTTGGCGATGAAAAGCACAGCTGCGACAATCATTGTATGTTCTGCTTCATTGATCAGCTGCCCCCGGGAATGCGCCCTTCTCTCTACTTTAAGGATGACGATGAGAGATTGTCTTTCCTGTACGGCAACTATATCACGATGACGAATCTCACCGACCGGGAAGTTGAGCGTATCGTCAAGCTCCATATCAGCCCGATTTTTATCTCGGTCCATACAACGAACCCTGAACTTCGGGTTCGCATGATGGCAAATAAGCGGGCCGCAGAGACGCTGAAATATCTGAAGGTCTTTGCCGAGGGCGGCATTGAGATGAACTGCCAGCTGGTTCTTTGCCGCGGTATCAATGACGGGAACGAACTGCACCGTACACTGGATGATTTGCTCGCACTCTGTCCGCAGGTGAACAGTATTGCCGCTGTTCCGGCAGGCGTTACGGATTACCGGAAGGGATTATATCATCTGACACCCTACGATGCCGTATCAGCGGGGGAAACGCTGGATATACTGGAGGAATACAGCGCACGATGCCGAAAATCCTTCGGCCGCAGCGTTGTCTACCCGAGTGATGAATGGTATCTCACCGCACAGCGTCCGCTGCCTGAGGCGGAGTTTTATGACAGCTACGCACAGCTTGAGGATGGCGTTGGAATGTGGCGCCTCTATCATGATACCTTCTTAGAGGAACTTGATAAACCGGGGCGGACGGTGCTTCCCCGAAAGATTGACACAGTTACAGGAACGCTTGCGGCTCCCTTGATTGAGGAGATGGCTGAACGCCTTCATGAGCGGTACCCGCAGGTTCATGTGACGGTCCACGCAATCCGCAACGATTACTTTGGCGGTAATGTGAGTGTTGCCGGTCTTGTCACGGGAACGGACATCATCAAGCAGTGCCAGGGACGTCTTTCCTCCTCAACGCTTTGCGTCCCGGAGGTCATGCTTCGTGATGAGAAGGACTGCTTCCTTGACGATGTGACAACGCTTCAGCTTGGCAAATCGCTGGGCTGTGCGGTCGAGGTGATTCCTACGGATGGAGCAGGCTGCTGCCGTGCGTGGCTTGGGGAGTGCAAACCTAAACGCAAAAAGCTGCATTTTTCATTCGGCAGCGGCAAATAAAAGGCTGCCCTCATTTTCAATGTAAGGAGGACTCGAAACTATGGCAAAACCTATTGTAGCCATTGTAGGCCGCCCCAATGTGGGTAAGTCTACATTGTTTAATAAGCTGACCGGTCAGCGTCTGGCCATTGTGGAGGACACGCCCGGCGTGACCCGTGACCGAATTTTCTGTGATTGCGAGTGGTGCGGCCATAAATTTCTTCTGGTGGATACCGGCGGAATTGAACCGCGGACGGATGACGGCTTGTTAATTCACATGAGGGAACAGGCACAGATTGCGATTGAGTCTGCGGACTGTATCATTATGGTTGGTGAACTCGGAACCGGTGTGACCGCACAGGACCAGGATATTGCCGGAATGCTGCTGCGCAGCGGAAAGCCGGTTGTTCTTGCGGTCAACAAGTGCGATAAAATCGGTGAACCTCCGCTGGAAATGTATGAGTTTTACAGCCTGGGGATTGGTGAAGTAATCCCCGTTTCCAGTGTTCACGGCCATGGCACCGGCGATTTGCTGGATGCCGTCTGTGACCATCTGAATTTTGATGATTCCGAGGAAGAGGACGAGGACCGGATTCCCGTGGCGGTTATTGGCCGTCCCAATGTCGGAAAGTCCAGCCTCATCAACCGTATTCTTGGGGAAAACCGTCTGATTGTTGCGAATGAAGCGGGAACCACTCGCGATGCAATCGACACGATGGTAGAAAACCAGTACGGAAAGTTCATCTTCACGGATACCGCTGGATTGCGCAAGCGCGGCCGAGTTGAGGAGGGCGTCGAGCGCTACAGCGTTCTTCGCAGTCTTGCCGCCGTGGAGCGCAGCCGGGTCTGCGTTATCATGATTGACGCAACGGTAGGCTTCACCGAGCAGGATTCCAAGGTTGCCGGATATGCCCATGAGCAAGGCAAAGGCTGCATCATTGCTGTAAACAAATGGGATGCAGTCGAAAAAGACAGCTATACCATGGATAACATGCGCAAGCAGCTGGAGGAAGACTTCAGCTTTATGTCCTATGCGCCGATTGTTTTCATCAGCGCCAAGACGGGCCAGCGCCTGGACAAACTCTTTGAAACGATTCGTTTTGTGGACGTACAGAATGGAACGCGTATTCCCACCGGTGCTCTTAATGAGATGCTGGCACGCTCTACCTCCCGGGTACAGCCGCCTTCTGATAAGGGTAAGCGGCTCAAGATTTTCTATATTACGCAGAGTTCCACGCGCCCGCCGACATTTGTGGCTTTCGTCAATCAGAAAGCGCTGTTCCATTTTTCCTATCAGCGCTATATAGAAAACCAGATTCGCGAAAACTTCGGACTGACTGGGACGCCCATTCGTATGTTGATCCGCGAACACGGTGATGGTTCTGCACGATAAAAGGAGGGCCTTTTTATGACTGTTCAGCTCATTATTGCCTGTCTGCTTACAGCGCTGGAAGGCTATCTGCTCGGCAGCATAGTTTTCGGGCTTGCGGTTTCCAAACTGATTTATCATGATGATGTTCGCCTCCACGGAAGCGGAAATGCAGGTATGACTAATATTCTGCGTACATACGGGAAGGTCCCCGCTGTCCTCACCACATTGGGGGATGTAGGGAAGAGCGTGGCGGCTGTCCTGATTGGACGGATGATTTTTACCGCCCTTCTCGGGGATTCGTCGGTTATTCATCCGATTTGCGGCGCTTATTTGGCGGCAGTCTGCTGCATTCTGGGACACAGCCGCCCGATTTTCTTCGGCTTCCGGGGCGGAAAAGGTGTCCTCGTTGGCGCAGGCGCTGCGCTGGCCACTGAACCGTTGGTGTGCTTAGTGCTTTTTGTTGTCTTTATGGTTGAATTCCTGATTACGCGCATTGTCAGCCTTGGCAGCATCATTATTGCAGCGCTGTATCCTATTGTTACATTGTGCTACTGGGCCTGGAAAGGAACCAATGCGGTCTCTCTTGTGTTTATCACTGTCTGCAGCACCATAATGGGTGTTTATGTAATCTGGCTGCATCGTTCCAACATTGAGCGGCTTAAGAATGGCACCGAATACCGCTTTGGAGAAAAGAAAAAGAACTAAGGCAAAACGACCAAAACATCTGCCCGATTTGCCCCGCAGTTTCTTGTCAAAACGTACAAACTTGAAAACACCCTTCCGAAAACGCTTACATCCGTTTTCGGAAGGGTGCTATAATATTACTAATGTACGAGAAAAAATGGGGCTATCTTGCAAATCGGAGGATTGATGTTTATGTTCAGCGTTGGAGATATTGTAATTTATGGCACGCAGGGAATATGCAGGATTTCGGATATTGGCCCTCTGCCTATGAGCTTTGCTGACAAAAATCGGCAATATTACACACTGCGCCCATATTATACGCCGGAGATGGTTATCTATGCACCAATGGATAACCAAGCCGTGGTCATGCGCCAGCCTTTGACCAGGGAGGAGGCGGAAGCGCTGATTGCTGAGATTCCTGACATTGAAACCGCCTGGATTGTCAATGAGAAAGAGCGTGAGGTGTAATATCGTCAAGCACTGCACACCTGCAACTGCCGTGAACTGGTCCGGATTATCAAGACGCTTCACCAGCGAAAACTCGCCCGCGCAAAGCAGGGAAAAAGAGGAACCGCCATAGACGAGCGCTATTTCCGTATGGCAGAGGAACAGCTTTATGGGGAATTGGCGTATGTTCTTGGAATGGAAAAGGAAGATATGCCGGAATACATTGCCAAATGCATCAATGCGGGTTCTGGCCCGGATGCGAAAAAGTGAAAATGTCCTGAATGAAGGGCAGAAGAATGACAAAACAAGCCGTAAAGGCTTAAAAAGCGGCGGAAAGCCTGCAATTTTTTTCTAATAGCTCTACCAAAGAGGGCAGGTCCGTGATATAATAGCTATATTAAGGTTATCTTGTTAAAGTGGGAAAGGAGCTATTTATGCAGCAGGAAACAGTCATTGTTCTGGACTTTGGCGGCCAGTATAACCAGCTGATTGCACGCCGCGTCCGTGAATGTAATGTCTACTGTGAGATTTATTCTTACCGCACCGACCTTGCCAAGATTAAGGCAAAGAACCCGAAAGGAATTATCTTTACCGGAGGGCCTAACAGTGCGTACCTTCCGGATTCTCCCACCATTGACCCGGAAATTTATTCCTGGGGCGTTCCCATTCTGGGAATTTGCTATGGCAGCCAGCTGATGATGCATATGCTCGGAGGCAAGGTTTGCAAGGCACCCGAGCGGGAATACGGCAAAACCCTGGTGGATTTGGATACTTCCAGTGAACTCTTTGCAGGATTGCCGGACCAGAATGTCTGCTGGATGAGCCACAATGACTATATTGAGCAGGCAGCTCCCGGATTCCAGATCATTGCTCATACGCCCAACTGCCCGGTGGCCGCGGCGCAGGATACGGCCCGCAAGCTTTACTGCGTGCAGTTCCATCCGGAAGTCCTTCACACCGAAAACGGCACACAGATCCTGCACAACTTTGTGTATCGCATCTGCGGCTGTGCAGGGACTTGGAAGATGGATTCCTTTGTGGATCAGTCTGTTCAGGCATTGCGTGAAAAAATCGGCGATGGTAAGGTGCTGTGCGCACTGTCCGGCGGTGTAGACTCCAGCGTTTGCGCTGCCATGCTGGCCAAAGCCATTGGCAAGCAGCTTACCTGTGTCTTTGTGGACCACGGCCTGCTGCGCAAAAACGAGCGCGAACAGGTCTGCGAGGTATTCGGCGAGGGCGGCCAGTTCGATATTAATTTTGTCTGCGTCGATGCGCGCCAGCGCTTCTACGATAAACTGGCCGGTGTTTCTGAGCCGGAACGCAAGCGCAAGATTATCGGTGAGGAATTTATCCGCGTCTTTGAGGACGAGGCAAAGAAGATCGGCGCGGTGGATTTCCTCGCCCAGGGAACTATCTATCCCGATGTGGTGGAGAGCGGCCTTGGCGGCGAATCCGCCACCATCAAGAGCCATCACAATGTGGGCGGCTTGCCGGATTACGTGGACTTCAAAGAAATCGTGGAGCCTCTCCGCGACCTCTTTAAGGACGAAGTTCGTCAGGCTGGACGTGAGTTGGGCTTGCCGGAATATCTGGTAGCTCGTCAGCCGTTCCCCGGCCCGGGTCTTGCCATCCGTATTATCGGTGACATCACGCCCGAAAAGGTGGCTATCGTGCAGGACGCCGATGCTATCTGGCGTGAAGAAGTGGACAAACTCCCCGCAGAGCAGCGCCCCAGCCAGTATTTCGCCGCGCTGACCAATATGCGCAGTGTTGGAGTTATGGGCGATGAGCGTACCTATGATTACGCAATCGCACTGCGTGCCGTAACGACTACGGACTTTATGACGGCCGAGGTGACAATTCTCCCGACCGAGACTATTACCACCGCGGCTAACCGTATCGTCAATGAAGTCAAGCATATCAACCGCGTCCTCTTTGACTTCACCACCAAGCCGCCAGCCACGATTGAGTTTGAGTGATTTCGCAAGGGCAAGTCCCCGGCTGCAGAACCATAAAAGTTTGATGTTTGCGAAGTTACGGCAACGGCTTGGCAACAAAATTTCATGATTTATAGAAAAGAGCTAACTGATTTTTATTAAATCAGTTAGCTCTTTTTAGCTGTTGATTGTATTTCGGAATAATCAGATATAATTAATTTGGGAAAAATATCTGCGTGCTTTTCCGAATTGATAGTAATATAAAATCTCGGCGGGCGTTTTTGCCTTTTCGGATGATTTTTATTTCAAAGTAGTCGGACGATCAATATAGATGACGTGCGTGTCACTGATAAAGGTTTGGAAGTTATACAGAATCAAAATCTGGTCATAGCCTTCCGCTTCGATGGTCGAGTCAAGCCCGTAGGCAAAACTGCGGAAGTCCACAACACCGATCTTGGCGTAGTTGGCGGTCAGGTAGGGGACAAAGCTGTTGGCGTAGCTGTCTTTCACAACAAGGATACTTCCCTGACCGTCACCCTCAATCACGGAGTAACCATTGTTGCCGTCCAGGAAAGCACCATACTTGTCCTGCGTCAGCAGTTTATCGGTGTTGATGAGCGGCTCAGTCCGATCCGGTTCATACTGGGCTTCACCGGTGATGCGGTAGATGGTCATCGGGTTGGGAAGATCAAAGTAGACAAAAGAGTCTGGCTTTGCATTCCAGCGCCGCGCAGCCGAATAGTGCGTGCCGTAAAAATCTTCTACAGACACGGCAGTGTGAGCGTTCCGGTCAAAAGGCTGCAGGCCTTTCAATTCACAGAATTGCTTGTAAGCCAGATAGGCGCCATCCGGAGTCCAGTGATGATCGGTCTTGAAATAAAGACTGCTGCTGCC
>JAQXGE010000057.1 GCA_029006135.1 Oscillospiraceae bacterium
GAGGGCGAACGCAGCCTTCAGTGCAGCGAGATGCAGTCCCGCGCCCATGAGATTATCACCGGCACCGTCACCGCTGTGGACGCCGAGCGCGGCAATATCGTGCTGGATCTCGGCAAGGGCGGCAGCGCGGTTCTGCCCCGCAACGAGCAGGTCCCCGGCGAGACCTTCACCGAGGGCCAGATGGTTCAGGTCTATGTGGTGGACGTTCTTGCTACTGAGCGCGGCCCCCGCGTTACGATCAGCCGCACCCATCCTGGTCTTGTGAAGCGGATGTTTGAACTGGAAGTCCCTGAAATTTATGACGGCACCGTTGAGGTTAAGGCCATTGCCCGTGAGGCAGGTGCCCGCACCAAGATGGCCGTTTACAGCAAAAACCCCGATGTTGACCCGGTCGGCGCCTGCATCGGCTCCCATGGCTCCCGCGTGGAAAAAATCGTGCAGGAACTGGGCGGGGAAAAAATTGATATCATCCGCTGGAGCGAGGACATCTCTCAGTTTATCTCTGCCGCACTCTCCCCGGCTAAGGTCCTCAAGGTGGAACTGCTCCCCGGCGAGACCAAGAGCTGCCGTGTTACGGTGCCTGACCACCAGCTCAGCCTGGCCATCGGCAACAAGGGTCAGAATGTGCGCCTGTGCGCTCACCTGACCGGTTATAATATCGACATCCGGCCGGAGTCCGGCTACTATGGTGAGGACGAGGAGTAATCCGGTTCTCCTGATGTTCAATACAAAAGCTGCGGGCATTTGAGACGCATAAGCGTCCATCTGCTCCGCTTTGAAGAAGCGAGGTCAGCCATTTGCAACAAAAACCGCAAAAAAAGGTGCCGGTGCGCCGGTGCGTGGGATGCAATGCCCAAAAACCGAAAAAAGAGCTGGTGCGTATCGTGCGCAGCCCCGAGGGTGAGGTAGGGGTAGACCTTACCGGCAAGAAATCGGGCCGCGGCGCATATCTCTGCGCCTGTGCCTCCTGTCTGGCAAAAGCACGCAAGGCCAAAAGGCTGGAACGTGCATTCGGTGTTCCGGTGCCGGACGATGTTTACGAGCGCCTGACAGAGGAGATTCTCTGTGCTGAGCAGGCAGCAAAGGAGGCGATGCCCCGTGGCGAATGATGCAAGCCCGCTTTTGGGCGCACTGGGAATTTGCCGCAAGGCGGGGCGCCTGCTCCACGGGTATGACCGCGTGGAGGAGGCCGTTCTGCGGGGCAAGGCGTATCTTGTGCTGCTGGCCTGCGACGCCAGCGAACGTACGGTACAGCATATGAAAGAAACCTGTGAGGGCATTGTGCCCTGCCGGGTTATGCAGCTCTCCACAGGGGAACTGCGGATGCTGACGCCCAAGCCCGCCGCCGTCTTTGCGGTAACAGACGAAAACTTTGCGCGCCTGTGCGCAAAACATCTCACTGACGCGAGTAAGGAGGAATCAGCCAATGGTTGACTTCAAATATAAAATTGCAGACGTAGCCAAGGATTTTGGCATGAGCACCAAGAAAATGGTGGATACCTTCGCCGAACTGACCGGCGAGACCCGCAAGACTGGCGGCGTCTTTGATGAGAAGGAGGTCAACGCCCTTCTTGAGGCGCTGACCAGCAAAAATGCCGTGGAAAATCTGGATGAGTATCTTGCCTCCGGCAAGGCTCAGCCCGAGCCGAAGCCGGAGCCGAAAAAGCCCCAGCCCAAGGCGGAAGCACCCAAAAACCAGCCTAAGGCCCAGCCCAAAAATGAGCCTGCCAAGGCGGAACCTGCTGCTCAGAAGCCTGCCCAGACCGAGAAGCGCAATGAGAAGCGCCCCGAGAAGCAGGCTGAAAAACGCAATGAAAAGCGCGTGACCATGCAGGAGCTTGCAGCCGACAGCGGCATCAAGAAGCCTGTTGCCACGGAGCAGGTGCAGGTCAACCGTTCACAGGTGTCTGTTGACACCCGCACGGTGGATGTCAACGTTGACAAGTTCAGCGCCCGTTATGACGATCTGGCGGACAGCCGCAATATGCCGTCCAAGCGCAAGAACCAGCCCACCGGCAAAAAGGAAAAGTTCAATAACCGCAACAACCGCCGCGGCCAGCAGTTCGGCCGCCGCCGTGAGACTGAGGCCGAGCGCCTTCAGCGCATCCAGCTTGAGAAGGCCCGCAACGCCCAGCTCAAAATCTCCATCCCCGATGAAATCACGGTCGGCGAACTTGCGACCCGCCTCAAGCAGAACGTTGCCAAGGTTGTTGCCAAGTTCATGCAGATGGGCGAGATGCACTCTGCCTCTGACGTGATTGATTTCGATTCTGCCGCGCTGGTGGCCGAGGAATTCCATGCCAAGGTCGAGCATGAGGTTCATGTTTCCATCGAGGAACGTCTGTTTGTGCAGGAAGAGGACAGCGCCGATCAGCTTGTGGAGCGTCCGCCCGTTGTGGTGGTCATGGGCCACGTTGACCATGGCAAGACCTCCATTCTGGACCGCATCCGTTCTTCCAATGTGACCGCCGGTGAGGCGGGCGGCATCACGCAGGCCATCGGTGCCTACCAGGTCAATGTGAACGGCAGCCCCGTCACCTTCCTGGATACTCCCGGCCACGAGGCGTTCACCGCCATGCGTGCCCGCGGTGCCAATATGACCGATATCGCGGTTCTGGTCGTTGCGGCCGATGACGGCATCATGCCCCAGACCGTTGAATCCATCAACCATGCTAAGGCTGCCGGCGTCAAACTGATTGTTGCCATTAACAAGATGGATAAACCTACCGCTAACCCCGAGCAGGTCAAAGAGCAGCTTACAAAATATGAGATTGTCCCCGAGGACTGGGGCGGTGAGACTGCCTGCATCCCCGTCTCCGCTCTGACCGGTATGGGCATTCAGGACCTGCTCGAACGCATTGTTCTGGAAGCCGAGGTTATGGAGCTCAAGGCCAACCCCAACCGCCGCGGCAAGGGTGCCGTTGTTGAAGCACGTCTTGACAAGGGCCAGGGCCCCGTTGCCACCCTGCTCGTTCAAAACGGCACGCTGCACAAGGGTGACTGCCTGATTGCCGGCACCGCTGTGGGCCGTGTGCGTACGATGCGCAACGATAAGGGCGTTGAGATTGAGTCGGCTGGCCCCTCCACGCCTGTGGAAATCACCGGCTTGACCGAAGTGCCCACTGCGGGCGATATCTTCGAAGCCGTCGAGGATGAGCGTCTGGCCCGTGAACTGGCCGACAAGCGTACCAACGAAGCAAAAGAAAAGCAGTTTGCCGCTTACACCAAGGTTACGCTGGATAACCTCTTTGACCAGATGGCCCAGAATGATATGAAGGAACGGCCCATTGTTGTTAAGGCTGACGTGCAGGGCAGTGCAGAGGCAGTCAAGCAGAGTCTTGAAAAGCTCAGCAACGAGGAAGTTCGCGTCCGTGTTATCCATGCGGGCGTTGGTGCTATCTCCAAGTCTGATGTCTCCCTGGCTGACGCTTCCAATGCCATCATCATCGGCTTCAATGTCCGCCCCGATGCAGTCGCCAAAGCGGAGGCCGAGCAGGCTGGCGTGGAAATGCGTATGTATCGCGTAATCTACGATGCCATCAACGATGTGTCCGATGCTCTTAAAGGCATGCTGGCACCCAAAGTCCGCGAGGTCGCTTTGGGCGAAGCACAGGTTCGTATGGTATACAAGATTTCCAGTGTCGGCACCGTTGCCGGCTGCCGCGTGACCAGCGGCAAGATCACCCGTGATGCCCAGCTCCGCCTGGTTCGTGACGGCATCGTGATCTGCGAGGATGCAATTGCCTCCCTTAAGCGCTTCAAGGATGATGCTAAGGAAGTGGCCGCAGGCTACGAGTGCGGTATCACCCTTCAGAAGTTCTCCGACATCAAGGAGGGCGACGTGTTCGAGTGCTTCAAGCTGGAAGAATACCGTGAGTAATCAAGCGAGGTAAACAAAAATGCCAAGCAAAAATCATGGCCGTATGGCTCAGGATATGAAGCGGGAACTGATCGCCATCATCGGCGAAATGAAGGACCCACGCATCACCGGCGGCCTTTTGACCGTGACCCGGCTGGATGTGACGCCCGATCTGGACGTTGCCAAGGTCTATATCAGTGTCATGGGTCGGGAAGGCGGCGCGGACCCTGTTGTCCGCGCGCTGAACAAGGCCTCCGGCCACATCCGCACCGAGGTAAGCCGCCGGATGCACATCCGCAAAGCCCCCCGCTTTGTGTTCTGCAAAGATGACGGCGCCGCCTACGCTGCGCATATCAATGAACTGCTCCGTGACCTGGAGGATGACCAGCCGGAGGAATGACCCCCAAACCCATCAGGCCGCGGCACGGTGTCCGGCGGCTGAGAAAAGAGGACCCTTATGACCGAATCTGTGGATCGTCAGACGGTCGTTCTGCGCCTTCGCGGCGCGGACGATATTCTGATTCTTTGCCACAAAAACCCGGACGGTGATACCATCGGCAGTGCCGGTGCACTCTATCTTGCCCTCAAAGCACTGGGCAAAAATGTCGCCGTGCTCTGCAGCGACCCCATTCCCCGGCTGTATGACTATATGGAACTGCGTATGTTTGATGGCAGCTTCCAGCCGGCTTTTGTGGTCGCAGTGGATGTTGCCAGCATTCAGCTGTTCGGCGACCGCAACGATATGCCTCTCTATGCGGAGCACGCAAATCTCTGCATCGACCATCACGCCAGCAACAGCGGCTATGCTTATGAAACATTGCTGGACCCCGGTGCGGCTGCAACCTGCGAACTGCTTTTGGATGTTATTGCGGAAATGGGTGTACCCGTCACGCCGCAGATTGCGAATTGTCTGTATACCGGTCTTGCTACGGACACGGGCTGCTTCAAATTCACCAACACCACGGCACATACACATATGGCAGCGGCCCGCATCATGGAGGCCGGAGCGGATACTGAGATGCTCAATGAGCGTCTATTTGAATCCCGCTCCCATGCCCGGCTCACCGCCGAGCGCATGGCGCTCGAGAGCCTTGAATATTTCTACGATGACCGCTGCGCGCTGATTTGCCTGACCTGGGACCAGATTGAGGCATCCGGTGTGGCCGGTGCCGAACTGGAGGATTTAACCAGCCTGCCCCGCTCGATTGAGGGCGTGGATGTCGGGCTGACATTCCGCCAGCAGCGCGATGGCAGCTTCAAAATCAGCATCCGCACCGCCGGTGCAGTCAACGCCTGCAACATTGCACGCCGCCTTGGCGGCGGCGGTCACGCCCGCGCCGCCGGATGTGAGATCAGCGGCAACCCCGACAACGCCAAGCACGCCGTCCTCGAGGAGGTCCAAAAGGAACTCGAGCGGGTCGGTCTGCTGACTTAAAATGAAAAGGAACCCCGCATGAACGACTTATGCGCCATTTTGCCTGTGGATAAACCCGCGGGCTGGACCAGCTTTGATGTGCTGGCCAAACTTCGTGGAGCACTGGGTACGCGCAGGCTGGGGCACTCGGGCACACTGGACCCTATGGCGACCGGTGTGCTCGCCGTGTTTATCGGCAGTGCCACCGCCGCCGCGGACCGTCAGACCGACCACGATAAAACCTATGAGGCAACCCTGCGCCTCGGTGTCCGCACCGATACCGGTGACATCACCGGCACCGTTCTGGAAACCGCCCCCGTCACGATAGGGGAGAGCGAACTCCGCGCGGTTCTGCCGCGCTTTATAGGCGAGCAGATGCAGCTCCCGCCCATGTATTCGGCCGTCAAAATCAACGGTCAGCCTCTTTATAAGGCGGCCCGCAAGGGCCAGACGGTGGAGCGCACGCCGCGCCCCATCACGGTGTATGGGATAGACTATCTTGGCAGCCCCGCGCCGCAGGAATTTACGCTGCGCGTTTCCTGCTCGAAAGGAACCTATATCCGCGTGCTCGCGGAGGATATTGGTGCGGCACTCGGCGTGCCGGCTGCTTTGTCGGCACTGCGCCGCACCCGAGCCGGCGTATTCGGCATCGAACAGTGCCATACGCTGCCGGAAATCCTCGCCGCTGCCGAGAACGGTACTCTGCGGGACAATGGCTGGCTTTTGCCGGTGGAAACGGTGTTTGCACCGCTCCCCGCGCTTACCGTGGACGACTTTGTGAAAACGCATCTCATGAATGGATGCCCCACCAGCCACTACCCGGCGCAGGAGGGGCGCTACCGCGTCTATGACCAAAACGGCCTTTTCCTGGGTCTTGCCGGCGTGAACGGCGGCGTGCTCCGGGTGGAAAAACTGTTCTGCGACCGTACATGAAAGAGATGACTTTTCCCGGAAAGGAACCAAGTTTCATGCAAAACGATATGCACATACTCAATACAGTGGCCCCCATGTCGGCCCCGAACGGCAGTGCGGTGGCGCTGGGATATTTTGACGGTGTTCATTTGGGGCACCGCCGGGTTCTGGGCGCGGCCGTTGACTGTGCACAGCGCCGCGGATTGACCGCAGCCGCTTTCACTTTCAGCCTGCCGGGGTCCAACAACCTCAAAGGCGGCCGTATTCTCTCAAATGAGCAAAAGCACAGCCGCGTGGCCGCACTCGGGATTCAGGAATATATGGAACCCCCATTTGAGGAGTTCCGCTCACTCAGCCCCGAGGGCTTCGTGCAGAAGCTGCTGGTCGAATGTTTTAACGCCAAAGAGGTTTTCTGCGGCGATAACTTCACTTTCGGTGCCCGCGCCGCCGGCAATGTGGATACCCTTCGTCAGCTCTGTGCACCGCGCGGCATTGCCGTCAACATCGTTGAGATGGCACAGTACGGCGGGAAAACCGTATCTTCCACCCGCATCCGGGCGGCACTCGAGGAAGGGCGGATTGAGGATGCCAACGCCATGCTCGGCGCCCCCTACGCGATTGACTGGCCGGTTTGCCATGGCAAGGGCATCGGAACATCCAAGCTGGGCCGTCCGACCATCAACCAGAACTATCCAGCGGATGCGCTGGAACCCTGCTGCGGCGTTTACCTGACCCGCATCTATCTGGACGGCCGGTGGTGGCCCTCCGCGACCGGCATTGGCCGCCGCCCCACGGTGGACACAGATGACGCACCCGTCACCTGTGAAACCTATGTGCCCGGCTACTCCGGCAGCGTTTACGGCACTCAGCCGCTGCTGGAATTCCACAAATACCTCTGCCCTGTGCGGCGGTTTGATACGATCAAGGAACTTGCCGACCTGATTGCCGATGCCGCGCAAAAAAGTATCGACTATTTTGCCGCACAGGAAAATGTCTGACGCGCCAATAAGGGCACATCGGACCTCAAAAAACAACAAATCCGGAGGACCAATTCGTTGGAACGTAAAAAAATAGCTCCCGGCGTGTACATCACCACGCTGGACGCCGAAAAATTCAATCGCTGCCGCATCACCATTCACCTTCGTTTTCCCGCGAAGCGGGAGAGTGCAACCGATGCCGCCGTTCTCCCGCTCGTTTTGGAACGCGGCTATGCGGGCTGCCCGGATATGACCGCGCTGTCCCGCAAGCTGGCACGGCTGTACGGTGCCGATCTTGGTGTGGATATCAGCAGCGCCGGGGTGGACCGCGTGCTGACGGTGGACATCTGCGGCATTAAGGACCGCTTCGCCCTGATGGACGAAAATCTGACGGAAGAATATGCCGCAATTGTTTTCGGCATCATTTTTGAGCCTTACCTTGTAGACAGGCTTTTTGATTCCGAGGCTGTTCGCATTGAAAAGGAAGCACTGGCTCTGCGTCTTGACGCTGAGTTCAACAATAAGCGCCTTTACTGTGTGCGTCAGGCGCGCCGCAAGTTCTACGGCAGTTCCCCGGCGGGCATTGAGCTGGGCGGATACCGCAGTGACCTGCCCAACGTGACGCCCGCCTCCCTCAAAGCGGAGTATGACCGCATCCTTTCCCTTTCCTCCATTGATGTGATGGTTCAGGGGGCCGATGCGGTGCGGGTGGAAGAACTGCTCCTTGAAAAGCTCGAAAACGTCTCCCGCTCGCCGCGTCCCTTTGCACCGGCCATGGCAATGCCGGTCATCGAACCGCAGCATTTTGTTGAAGAAATCCCCGGCCTGACCCAGGCAAAACTCTGTATGCTTTTCACGCGCGGAACTGCAGAGGACCTTCCCTCCATCAGCGTGATGCGTATGGCAATGAGCCTGTTCGGCGGTTCCACAACGAGCCGCCTGTTCCGCAACGTGCGGGAAAAACAGAGCCTTTGCTACTACTGCGGCGCGAGCGCACTGCGCGCGACCGGCGTGATGATGGTGGATTCCGGCGTGGAACCGGGCGGAGAAGAACGGGCGGAACAGGCAATCCTGAAAGAACTGGAAGCCCTGCGCACCGGCCCCATCACCGCGGAGGAGATGGAGGACTGCCGCCGCAGCCTGCTGTCCAGCATGGATTCGCTGGGGGATTCCCTCGGCGGGCTGGAAAGCTGGTATTACGGCCAGATTCTGCGCGATGAGCCCCTTGCACCGCCGGAGTACGGCAAGGTGCTGACCCAGGCAGTCACCGTTGATGAGGTGCGGGAGGTCCTGCAAAGCTACCACTACTCGGTCTGCTACGCGCTGACCGCGGACGGAAAGGGGGCACAGGCATGAGCGAACTCCAGGCAATCCGCCAAAAAGCCGCCGATGCGGTCAACTGCCAGAGCGTCACGCTGCCCAGCGGCCTGACCGTGCTCTGCCGCACCATGCCGGGTTACAGCTCGGTTCACGCCATGTATGCCACAGCCTTTGGCTCAGTGGTACGGAACTTCACCCTCAATGGCCGTGCGGTGGAACTTCCGGCCGGAACCGCGCACTTCCTTGAACACAAAATGTTTGAATCCGAGCAGGGCGATGCGTTTGACCTCTATGCCCGCACCGGTGCTTCCGCCAATGCGTTTACCAGCTATGACCGCACCTGCTATATCTTCACATCCACCCAGAAAACGGACGAAAACCTTGACATTCTTCTGAACATGGTCGGTCATCCCTGGTTTACCGAGGCAACCATTGCCAAGGAACAGGGCATCATTGGTCAGGAAATCAAGATGTATGATGACAGTCCCGACTGGCGGCTGCTCAACGCGCTGTTCCGCTGCCTCTACCGCGAACATTCTATCCGGGATGATATTGCCGGTACAACGCAGAGTATTGCACAGCTGACCCCCGAACTGCTTTATGCCTGCACCGATGCGTTCTATCGTCCGGGCAGCATGGTGCTTTCCGTGGCGGGCAACATTACCCTCGAACAGGCCGTGGAAGCCTGCCGCCGCTGCGGACTTTATGATGCCGCGGACCAGCCCGAAGTCACGGTCAGCTTCCCCAATGAATCCGGTGAACTGCCTGCCCGCGAGGCACATCTGACCATGCCGGTGAATAAACCCTGTTTTGCACTCGGCTACCGGGAAAAACCAATCGAAAAAGGCGATATCCGCACCGAGATTCTGGCCGATATGCTGCCCGACCTTGTCTGCGGCGGCATGACGGAACTTTACCGCAAACTCTATGATGAAGCCCTTGTGAACCCGGAGTTCAGCGGGGATGATATTTCCATTGACGGCTGCTGCGTCATCGCCTTTACCGGCGAGAGTGAGGACCCGCAGAGAGTCGCCGCCATGGTCCGCGGGGAGATTGCCCGTCTGCGCCGTGAGGGCGTGGACCCGGAACTCTTCACGCTGGTGAAAAATCAGATGTACGGCGAACTGCTTGCGGATATGGAATGTGTGGATGATGCGGCGGAGGAGATTGGCATGGCCTGTCTCAAAGGCCGCACACTGGTGCAGGAAATCGAGACGCTGGCCGCCCTCACGGTGGAAGATGCCAACGCCGCTTTCCAAACCATGATGCTGGACGAAAACTGCGCGTATGTGCAGATCGACCCGCAGGAATGAGGTGAAAATATGACCTATCATGTGCAGTTTCCCGGCCTTGGGCTGGAAATGACCATCAACCGTGTTGCGCTGAGCATTGGAAATTTCAACATTTACTGGTACGGTGTGATTATTGCCGCAGGTATGCTTCTGGCAATTCTCTATGCTTTCCATTATGCGGATGATTTTGGCATCAATTCGGACCGGCTTGTGGATGTTATTCTTGTGGGTGCCGTCATGGCTATTGTCTGCGCGCGCATCTACTATGTGGCGTTTGCGCCTTTTGAATATGAGTCACTTTGGGATATGATTGATATCCGCCAGGGCGGAATCGCCATCTATGGTGCAGTCATCGGCGCGTTTGTGTTCGGCGGCCTGATGGCAAAGTTCCGCAAGGTTCCCATTCTGCCGCTCTTTGACCTCGTGGGCATCTGCTTCCTGATTGGGCAGGGGATTGGCCGCTGGGGCAACTTCGTCAACCAGGAGGCGTTCGGCTCCAACACCACACTGCCCTGGGGAATGTACAGTGAAGGCACCCAGGCTTACCTGGCTGGTGTGCAGGCAACGCTTGCCGCACAGGGAATTACGGTGGATCCTGCCATGCCGGTGCATCCGACCTTTTTGTATGAGAGCATCTGGTGCCTTGTCGGATTTGCCATGCTCACGCTTTACTTCAAAAAAAGACATTTCAACGGAGAAATCTTCCTTCTTTATATCATCTGGTACGGCCTTGGCCGCTTCTGGATTGAGGGACTGCGCACCGATGCGCTGATGCTTACCGCAAACCTGCGCACCAGCCAGCTTGTTGCGCTCATTTCGGTGGCAGCCGCAGTTGTTCTGCTGGTATACGGCCTGCAAAAGTCCAAGGGAACCACGCTGATGGTTCCTCTTGCTGTGGCCGACATCAAAAAACAGGCACAGGCCGGGGAACGCTTTACGGTGGATTCGCTGCCTGCCCGCGCCTCCCACAAGGAGTTTGCGGCTGCCACGGCTGAGATGAACCGCCGTCTTGAGGAACTTGACCTTACACAGCAGGACGAACAGACGGTAAATCCCGTTGAGGAACAGCCCGCGGAATCCTCAGAGGAATCTTCAGAAGAATCCGGGGACTGAACCGGGACCCGTACAGGGACCCCAAATAGAGGAGGTATGTATATGAATGCACAGATTATTGACGGTAAGGCGCTGGCCGCCGCCACCAAGGCCGAAGCGGCCGCCGAGGCGGCTGCCCTCAAGGCGCAGGGCGTTGAACCCTGCCTGGCTGTGATTTTGGTGGGGGAGGACCCCGCCAGCCAGGTCTATGTCCGCGGCAAGGTCCGCGACTGTGCCGAGTGCGGCATCAAGAGCCTTGAACTCCGCCTGCCCGAATCCACGACCCAGGAAGAACTGCTGGAAAAAATCCGCGGTCTTGCGGCGGACGATACCGTGAACGGGATTCTTGTGCAGCTTCCGCTCCCCGGACATATTGATGAGCGCGCGGTCATTGATGCCATCCCGCCGGAAAAGGACGTGGACGGTTTTTCCCCCGTCAATGTGGGGCGTATGCAGACCGGCCAGCCCTGCTTTTTGCCCTGTACCCCTGCGGGCTGCATCCGCATGATTGAGTCCACCGGCACATCCATTGACGGCAAGAACGCCGTAGTGATTGGCCGCTCCAACATTGTGGGCAAACCTGCGGCGCTGCTGCTGCTTGCAAAGAATGCGACCGTCACCATCTGCCACTCCCATACCGCAAACCTCAAAGAAGTCTGTGCCAATGCGGATATCCTTGTCGCTGCGGTAGGCCGTGAGGGCTTTGTCACCGGTGATATGGTCAAGCCCGGCGCAGTTGTGATTGATGTGGGCATCAACCGCGGCGCGGACGGCAAACTCCACGGCGACGTCAACTTTGAGCAGGCGGCTGAAAAGGCCGGCTATATCACCCCGGTCCCCGGTGGTGTCGGACCTATGACCCGCGCCATGCTCATGAAAAACACCACGCAGGCGGCCGCCATGCAGAACCATGTCGGACTTTCCGTCTGAAACAGGCGTCAGGGCAGCGGGATTTGTACGCTGATTTGAAAAAAATCCGGAAAAATCCCCTTGACGCGTTCACCGGAATATGGTAATATAATAAAGCCGCATGGCATGGGCTCTATAAGTGTGCGCATTCGCCGCACCGCCCCGTATCCAGCGAGACTTATTGAAAGAGGTTTTTCCTATGTACGCAGTTATTATGACTGGTGGCAAGCAGTACAGCGTCAAGGTCGGCGACAGCATCTTCGTTGAGAAGCTGGGCGCTGAGGCTGACAGCGAAGTCACCTTTGACAAGGTCCTGGCCGTTGGCGAGGAGGGCGCTGTCAAGGTCGGCGCTCCCGTTGTGGAAGGCGCTTCCGTTGTGGGCAAAGTTGTCAAGAACGGCAAGGGCAAGAAACTCAACATCATCACCTATCGTCCCAAGAAGGGCAGCATGGTCCGCAAGGGTCATCGTCAGCCCTACACCAAGGTGGAAATCACCGCGATCAACGGCTAAGGAGGTAAAATACAATGGCACATAAGAAAGGCGTAGGTTCTACCAAGAACG
>JAQXGE010000058.1 GCA_029006135.1 Oscillospiraceae bacterium
CGCCTGCGTTTAAAATAGCTTATGTCAGAAAAGTGCGACAGTTCTCGAAAAATGATCTCTTGAACGTCGCATTTTTGATTTTTTGTTGCTTATTTGAGGGAAGGAGCAATTCACACATGAAAAAACTGTTGGGCATTCTGCTGTCCGCTGTGATGGTGTTCTCCCTGGCCGCCTGCGGTTCCTCCGCATCCAGCCAGTCCAGCTCTGCCGCCACCGCTGACTCCGCCGCCTCCTCCGAGGCCGCCAGCACCGAGGCCGCCAGCGACCTGAAGGTTGGCGTTATTCTCGTTGGCGATGAGACTGAGGGCTACACCGCTGCACACATGAAGGGCATCAAGGATGCCGCTGCCAAGCTTGGCATCGCCGATGACCAGATCATCTGGAAGTACAAGGTTCCTGAAAGCGCCGAGTGCGCCGATGCCGCCGAGGACCTCGTTGGTCAGGGCTGCAACCTGATCGTTTCCAACTCCTACGGCCATCAGAGCTACATGGACGAAGTCGCTTCCAAGTACTCCGATGTTACCTTCGTCTCCATGACCGGCGACTTCGCTGCTCTGACCGGCCTGGACAACTTCAAGAACGCTTTCACCAACGTTTATGAGAGCCGCTACGTCTCCGGCGTTGTCGCTGGCATGAAGGTCAAGGAACTGGTTGAGTCCGGTACCCTGACCCCTGAGACCCAGCCCGACAGCTTCACCGCTGACGGCAAGGTCAAGATTGGCTACGTCGGCGCTTACAACTACGCTGAGGTTGTCTCCGGCTACACCGCCTTCTTCCTTGGCATCAAGAGCGTTTACCCCGATGTTGCCATGGAGGTTATGTACACCAACTCCTGGTTCGATATCGACAAGGAAGGCGCTGCCGCTGAGGCTCTGATCGCCAATGGCTGTGTCATCATCGGCCAGCACGCTGACTCCACCGGCGCTCCCGCCGCTACCCAGAAGCTGAAGGATTCCGGCCGCATCTGCTACTCTGTCGGTTACAACATCGATATGCTCGCGACCGCTCCCACCGCTGCTCTGACTTCCGCCACCAACGTCTGGGAAGTCTACTACGAGTACGCTTTCACCTCTGTTATGAACGGTGAGAACATTGACACCGACTGGTCCAAGGGCTACTCTGACGGCGCCGTTGCCATCACCGACCTTGGCCCCGAGTGCGCTGAAGGCACTGCCGAGAAGGTTGCCGAGGTTGAGGCCGGCCTGCGCGATGGTACTCTCCATGTCTTCGATACCGCCAACTTCACCGTCGGCGGCGAGGCTGTGACCAGCGCTCCCATCGACCTGACCTACTACGATTACTCCACCGGCTCTCCCGTTGCCGTCTATGAAGGCGAAACCAAGGAGGCCATTGTGGACGGCTACTTCTCTGAGTCCACTCTGCGCAGCGCCCCCTACTTCGCTCTGCGTATCGATGGTATCACCGAGGATGCCGAGCCCGTTGCCTGATTGGATGAATTGATTTGAATTCCGGGAGGGAAGCTCTGTTGTCTGCAAACGAGCTTCCCTCTCTTTTGACGTTTAATCATGAGAGGAGTTCCCCCAAATGCCGCAAACGCAAAATGCCGTCCAGCTCGAGCACGTCACCAAGACTTTCGGCACGGTCGTGGCCAACAATGATGTCTCAATGGAGATTCGCCGGGGTGAAATTTTGTCCCTGCTGGGCGAAAACGGCTCCGGCAAGACAACGCTGATGAATATGATCGCCGGTATTTATTACCCTGATTCCGGCGTTATCCGGGTCAACGGCGAGCCGGCGGAGATTCGTTCCCCGCGTGATGCCCTGGCACTGGGCATCGGCATGATTCACCAGCACTTTAAGCTTGTGGATGTTTTTACCGCTGTGGAAAATATCGCCCTGAGCATGGACAAGAACGAGAAGTTCGACCTGCGTGCCGTGCGCGATAAGGCGCGTGCCATCTGTGAAAAGTACCAGTTCTCGCTGGACCTTGATCAGAAGGTATATGAGATGAGCGTCAGCCAGAAGCAGACGCTTGAAATCGTCAAGGTGCTCTACCGCGGCGCGGATATTCTCATCCTCGATGAGCCGACAGCCGTCCTGACCCCGCAGGAGACCGAAAAACTCTTTGCCGTCATGCGCAACATGAAGGCGGACGGCAAGGCGGTTGTCATTATCACCCATAAACTCCATGAGGTCCTTGACATTTCTGACCGGGTGGCCATTCTGCGCAAGGGCGAATATGTGGGCACAGTGGAAACTGCCAAAGCCACCGAATCCAGCCTGACCGAGATGATGGTGGGACAGAAGGTGGAACTGAACATCAACCGTACCGAGCCGAAAGACCCGGTCCGCCGTCTGTCGGTCCGCCACCTGACCGTGCGCGGCGCCGAGGGCACGAATGTTCTCGAAGATGTGAGTTTTGACGCGTACGGCGGCGAAATTCTGGGCATTGCGGGTATTTCCGGCAACGGCCAGAAGGAACTTCTTGAGAGTATCGCAGGCCTTCAGCATACCGAAAACGGCTCGGACGTCCGCTTCTATGCGCCCGGGTCGGAGGATCAGCCGATGGAGCTGCTCGGCAAATCGCCCAAGCAGATTCAGGATGCCGGTGTCCACCTCAGCTTTGTTCCGGAAGACCGCCTTGGCATGGGCCTGGTCGGCTCGATGGGCATGACGGACAACATGATGCTCAAGAGCTACGGCGAGGGACACTCTCCCATGCTGGACCACAAGGCCCCCCGCGAACTGGCCGAAAAGGTCCGCCGCGAACTGGGTGTCGTGACCCCGGGCCTGAACACGCCCGTCTCGCAGCTTTCAGGCGGCAACGTTCAAAAAGTTCTGGTCGGCCGTGAGCTTGCGGCTTCGCCCATCGTGCTGATGACGGCCTACGCTGTGCGCGGACTGGACATCAACACATCCTACACGATTTACAACCTGCTCAATGAGCAGAAAGAAAACGGTGTAGCGGTCGTCTATGTCGGTGAGGACCTGGACGTTCTCCTGGAACTGTGTGACCGTATCCTCGTGCTGTGCGGCGGCCGCGCCAACGGGATTCTGGATGCCCGCACCACGACCAAAGAGGAAGTCGGTCTGCGGATGACCAATCTTGTAGAAGGAAAGGAGAGTGCCCAATGAGCAGTCAGAAAACCAATTCGGAACCGCTTGTGCGTATTGCCAAGCGGGAAGGCGCCACTTTCCCGCAGAAGGTTCTGGTCCGCGCCGTTGCCATTCTGCTGGCCCTTGTTGTGGATGCCATCTTTATCTATTTCGTCACAGGTCTGAACCCAATCAGCGTCTACGGCGTTATGTGGAACGGTACCTTTATGAACACCACCCGCTTTTCCTGGGCCATGCGTGATCTTTCCAGCCTGCTGTGCATTGCCATCGCACTGGCACCGGCTTTCAAGATGCGTTTTTGGAATATCGGTGCCGAAGGTCAGGTGCTGATCGGCGGTCTTGTGACCGCACTCATTATGGTCTATTTCGGCACCAGCCTGCCGGCACCGGCCCTCTTTGCGGCCATGGTGCTTGGCAGTATGCTGGCGGGCGGTCTGTGGGGACTTGTTCCGGCCTGGTTCAAATCCCGCTGGAATACCAACGAAACGCTGTTCACTCTGATGATGAACTATGTCGCCACGAGCATCGTTGCCTGCATGACCAACATTATGCGCGGTCAGGCTTCCAGCCTTGGAACGCTCAACAAAGGTACCAAGGCGGGCTGGATGCCCGTTGTGGCCGGTCAGCGCTACACCATCAATATCATCATTGTTATAGTTCTGACCTTTGCCATGTATGCGTATCTGCGCTACTCCAAGCAGGGGTATGAAATCAGCGTTGTCGGTGAGAGCGAGAACACCGCCCGCTATGCCGGCATCAATGTCCGCCGCGTGACGATTCGCACCATGCTCATTTCCGGCGCGCTCTGCGGCCTGTGCGGTTTTATGATTGTGTCCGGCCGTGACCAGACCATTTCCACAACTACGGCAGGCGGCAACGGCTTTACGGCAATCATCGTGGCATGGCTTGCCAAGTTCAACACGTTCTATATGGCACTCATCTCCTTCCTGCTCATCTTCCTTCAGCGCGGCGCATCGGAGATTGCCTCCGCCTACTCCCTCAATGAGTATGCGGCCGATATCATTACCGGCATTATCCTGTTCTTCATTCTCGGCAGTGAGTTCTTCATCAACTACCGCCTGATTTGGCGTCACGGTAAAAAGGAGGGGAAGTAATATGAGCAGCCTTATCGCATGGATTCTGCGTGCCATCCCCTTCGGCACCATCATCATGTATGGCGCGCTGGGTGAGATTGTGACCGAAAAATCTGGCAACCTCAACCTCGGCGTTCCCGGCATCATGTATCTGGGCGGCTTCGCCGGCTTTGCCAGTGCGTATTACTATGAAAACCTTGCCCAGAACCCCAACTCCGTTGTCTGTGTCATCCTCGCACTGGTCTGCACGCTGATTGCTTCGGCCCTCGGCGGTCTGATTTATGCGTTTTTGACCATCACGCTGCGCGCCAATCAGAACGTCACCGGTCTTGCGCTGACGACCTTCGGCATGGGCGTTGCAAACTTCTTCGGCGTCTTTATCCTTGACGGCGCAAGCTACACGGCTGCACCGCTGGCCAATAAGGCCTTCTCCGCAAAAATTCCGGTGCTGTCCAAGATGGGTGTTGTGGGTCAGGTGGTTTTTGGCTATGGATTCCTTGTCTATGCCGCCGTGATTCTCGCCATTGTCCTTCACTGGTTCTTCACGCGGACCCGCACCGGTCTGAACCTGCGCGCGGTGGGTGAAAACCCCGCCACCGCCGATGCCGCCGGTATCAGCGTGACCAAGTACAAGTATATTGCGACCTGTGCCGGTGCCGCTATCTGCGGCGTGGGCGGCCTTTACTACGTTCTGGATTATAACCAGGGCATCTGGGCCACCACCGGCCAGATTGAGGCTCTGGGCTGGCTGGCGCTGGCGCTCGTCATCTTCACGACCTGGAAGCCCCTCAACGCTATCTGGGGCGCCTACCTGTTCGGCATCCTTTACTGGCTGTATCAGTTCCTGCCCAGCCTGCTCGGGGTTTCGGTCCCCAGCTATATGACCGACCTGATCCAGATGCTGCCGTATGTGGTTACCATTGTGGTGCTCGTTGCGGTCAGCCTTCGCAAGAAAAAGGAAAATCAGCCGCCCGCCCATCTGGGCCTGGCATATTTCCGTGAGGAACGCTGAGTTTTCCCTTCCATCATGACATGATGAATAAACCGCTCCGGCTTGTGAAAAGCCGGGGCGGTTTTTCACATTTCGCCCATGCTTTCAACACATTTGAGGGATAAACATGGAAAATGTAAACACAGAACAGGGAACCTGTCCATAGGGCAAGACCTGCACAATCCCAACAAGAGAGGACGAATCCAGATGAAACTTCCCAAACTCTCCGCCGACCAGACGCAGGATGCCGCGTCGCACCGCAGCCTTAGCACTTGGCTGAAGCATCACAAAAAACTGTTGATTGCAATGGCTATTATTTTTGCCGCTGTTGGTGTATTCTTCTGGCAGAAAAACCGCGCATCAAAGGCGATGAGCGGCGCACTGGACTATCAGTACGTTCGCACAACGGTCCTGAAGTCTGATTCCTTCAATGACTCTGTCACCGTGACCGGCACTGTGCGCTCGGGCGATGAAGCGGATGTGACGGTGTCAGACGCCGCCAAAACCTGCAAGGTCGCTACGGTCAATGTCGAGGTCGGCGATACCGTGCAGGAGGGGGATGTCATCGCCACACTGGATACCTCTGACCTTGAAAGCCAGCTGAAAAGTGCGCGCCAAAGCTACAGCGACACACTCGCCCAGGCACAGACCAGCTATGACCGCGCGGTGGATGAATACAATACCGCCACGGTCCAGCATGAAAATAACCTCATTGACCTTCAGGCAAAGATTGATGACGCGGAGCAAAACCTCTCTGATGCCGAGGACGCGCTCTCTGCCGCCAAATCCAACCGGGATGCCGCCCAAAGCACTTATGACGCCGCCAACGCGGACTACAATACAATCAGTGCGGCGTATGAGCAGGCGTGCAGCAGCATCAGCACTTTCACCGATGCACTCAACACGGCGGCGGATGCCCAGAACTCGGCCATCACCGCACTGAACGCCGCCATTGCCGCTTACAATGCGGATGGCAGCGAGGCCAACCGGCAGGCTATGAATGATGCCAGCGCCGCGCTTGCACAAGCCCAGCAAAATTACGCCGATGCACAGAACGAACTGACGCAGGCGCAGAACAGCTGTTCGGTCTCCTCAATGGGACTGTACAGTTTTTCTGAAATCGAGCGCGCCTGGACAACGGCCGGCCAGACACGCTCCTCCGCCGAGAGCGCGCTGAATCAGGCGGACAATGCGGTGGAGAGCGCCGAGAATCAGGTGGAATCTTGTGAATCTCAGCTCAAATCCGCTCATGACAGCTATGACAATGAGAAAAACTATTCCAATATCAAGTCCCGGGCGCAGTCGGTGGAGGATGCCAAAACCAAACTGGAACAGGCCCAGCGCAAGCCGGACAACCTGACAACCTGACAACGCTGGAGGAAACGCTGGCCGACTGCACCCTCACAGCTACGATGAGCGGCACCATCACCGAACTCAATGCCACAGTCGGCTCGGTCTGTGCCGGGACGGTTGCGACGATTCAGAACACCGATGCCCTTGTCCTTGAAGTGACGCTTGCATCTGACGATGTGCCGACACTTTCCGTGGGTATGAACTGCCTGATCACGAGCGATGCCACCGGAGAAGCCGAGATTCCCGGCACGCTCGTTCAGATTGACCCGGTCGCCAACGATCAGGGAACGTTCGGCGGAAAAATCCGCGTGACGGGCAGTGATTCCGGCCTGCTCATCGGTGTGCAGGCAAAAGCCGAAATCATTCGCAGCGCTGTGGAAAATGTCTTTACAGTTCCGCTTGATGCCGTGGGCGAAAATGCGGATGGGAGCAATTATGTACTTCGCAAAACCGGCGGGGAAGGCACCGATATGACCTTTGAGGAAGTCCCCGTCACAACCGGGGAATCCAACGATTACTATGTTGTCATCACGGGGGACACCCTTGCCGAAGGGGACGTCATCCGCTCGAGCGCCGATTTGACGGAAGGCATTGAGAGTACCGACTCCGAAACGGCGAATGACCCGACCCAGGATATTGCCATGCCCGGCATGGGCGGTGATATGGGCAGCGGAGCGGAGATGGGAACGATGCCCGGCGGGGACCGCCCTGACGGAAATGGCGGACGCGCCCCGGGAGGAATGTGAAATGCCGCAGGACAGCACAGCCTTTGCCCGCGAAGTGGCCCGGACAATCGGGGCAGAGAGCGAACCGCTCATCCGGATGCAGGGAATCCGCAAAAGCTATTATATCGGTCAGCCCAATGAACTGGAAATTCTTCACGGTATAGATCTGACCGTCTATCCCGGTGAGTTTGTGGCCATTGTAGGTGAATCCGGCTCGGGCAAAAGCACCCTCATGAATGTGATGGGCGTTTTGGACCGCCCCACCGCCGGGAATTATACGCTGGACGGCGTGGACATCCATACGGCCAAAGAGAACGAGCTGGCAGCGATCCGCAACAGTAAAATCGGGTTTGTGTTCCAGACTTACAATCTGATTGGCCGCCAGAGCGCACTGAAAAACGTCGAGCTTCCCATGCTCTATGCGGGGGTCCCGGCGGCGGAGCGCACGGCCCGCGCACAGCAGTGGCTGGAGCGGGTCGGCATGGGGAATCGGATGCGTCACCGCCCCAATGAACTTTCCGGCGGTCAGAAACAGCGCGTGGCAATCGCCCGCGCCATGGTCAATGACCCGGCGCTGATTCTGGCAGATGAACCCACCGGTGCACTGGACTCCGAGACTTCCCGCGTTGTGATGGACCTTTTCCATGAGATGCACGAAAAATACCACAAGACCATTGTTCTGATCACGCACAACCGGACCCTTGCCGATGAATGTCAGCGTGTGCTGACCCTTCATGACGGCCGGATTGTGGATGAACGGAAGGGAGGCGGCATCCGTGGCACTCTTTGAATATCTCTCGATGGCGTTTTCCAGCATCCGCGCCAACAAAATGCGAAGCCTGCTCACCATGCTTGGCATCATCATCGGCATTGCCGCCGTCATTGCCATTGAGACGGTCGGCGGGAGCCTGTCGGGGTCCGTCAGTGACAGTATGTCCGGTATGGGTGTCAATTCCATCACAGTCAGCCTGACCCAAAAGGACAGCGATACCGCCACCGTTGGCGGAGGACGTACCCGGCTGTTCATGAATTCTTCCCCGGATGAGGATGACCTCATCACGCAGGGCATGATTGACGAATATCTGCAAGCCTTCCCCGACCGGGTGGACCACGTTGAACTGAGCCGGACGGTGGGGCAGGGGACGATTGAGAAAGCGGGGGACCCGCAGACCACCATCACAGCCAATGTCAGCGGCGCAAACCATGACGCATTGGCTGCAAAGGAGGAAGACACGCCCATTTTGTCAGGCCGCTGGCTGGATGACGAGCGCGATGCCGGCCGCCGGGTCTGTGTTGTCTCGGAAAAATTTGTGGAACAGGCAGTGGGCGGTTCTGTTCGGGATGCCGTCGGTCAGCGCATCACGCTGACCATCAACCGGATGCCGTATGATTTCTATATCACCGGTGTCTATGCCTATGTGGAGGACAGCTATTCTACCTTCATGGGCGCATCCGATGATGACAGCATTCAGACAAATGTTTATATCCCGCTGGACACGGCCGCACAGATTTCCGGTGCTTCGTCCGGATACCAGAGCATCACCGCCGTGACCACGGCGGGAACGGATATGACTTCGTTTGTGGATACCACCGGCAACTTCTTTGCAAGCTACTATACCCGCAATGATACCTGGACCGCCAGCGCCTCCAGCCTTTCCACGTTGGTGGAGACGATGACCGAACTGCTTGACACAGTGTCCCTCGCGATTGCGGCCATTGCGGCCATCTCGCTGCTTGTGGGCGGCATCGGCGTGATGAACATCATGACGGTCTCGGTCACCGAGCGCACGCGGGAGATTGGCACCCGCAAGGCACTGGGGGCCACCAACGCAGCCATCCGCACCCAGTTCATTGTGGAGGCCATTGTGCTTTGCCTGATTGGCGGCGCAATCGGCGTTGTGCTCGGCGTCACTTTAGGCGCGGCGCTGAGCAATCTCCTCGGCTATGCCGCCCGCCCTAGTGTTGAGGCCATCGTGATTGCGGTGACGTTCAGCATGGGCATCGGGGTCTTTTTTGGCTATTATCCGGCCAACAAAGCGGCTCGGCTGGACCCCATTGACGCGCTTCGGTACGAATGAACCCTGCCGTATTCCAACCAAATATTGTCCGCCGCTCCGCGCATTGCGTGGGGCGGCGTTTTGTGCTATACTGCACTCAAAGAGGGAATATCCGCGGCTGTCCCGCCAGTGCATCGGCAAAGGCCGCGCAAAGGGAAAGAAGGAAAAGAATAGTGAAAACACAGCAAAGGCTGTTCAGCAGCCGTGACTTGCTGCGGCTTCTTTGGCCGCTTGTGATTGAACAGGGTCTGGCAGTGCTTGTTGGCATGGCGGATACCGTTATGGTCTCCAGTGTGGGTGAGGCAGCTATCTCGGGTGTCTCACTCGTGGATATGATCAATGTCCTCATCTTTAATATTTTTGCTGCACTTGCCACCGGCGGTGCCGTCATTACCAGCCAGTTCCTTGGCGCCAAAGAACCTGAACACGCCTCGGAAAGTGCCGGTCAGCTCGTCAGCCTGAGCGCTGTGCTTGGTGTTGGCGTCATGGCGGTTTGTCTGCTCCTGCGTTCCCCCATGCTCCGGCTGTTTTTCGGCTCCATTGAACCGGATGTCATGCAGGCGGCTATGACTTACTTCACAATCACGGTATTGTCCTATCCGTTCCTGGCGCTCTATAATGCCGGCGCAGCAATTTTCCGCTCTATCGGCAACAGTGCGGTGTCCATGCGGGTCTCGGTGCTGATGAACCTCATCAATGTCTGCGGCAATGCGCTGTGCATCTTTGTGCTGAAGATGGGCGTGACCGGTGTGGCGGTGCCAACCCTGATTTCCCGCGTGGTGGGAGCAGCTCTTATTCTTCAGCTCACCACACGGCACGAGAATATCGCGCGTGTCACACTGAACGGTGTGCGGCACCTGCGCCCCGGCATGATCAAAAAAATCCTCTATATCGGGATTCCATCGGCACTTGAAAACAGCCTGTTCCAGCTTGGCCGTGTGCTGGTCGTGAGCATGATCAGCCTGTTTGGAACTGTGCATATCTCAGCCAACGCCGTGGCAAACAACTTAGACGGCATGGGCTGCATTGTGGGACAGGCGATGGGTCTTGCCATGATTACCGTTGTGGGGCGCTGCGTGGGCGCGCAGGATCTGGATCAGGCTGCATACTTTACCAAAAAGATTCTGCTCTGGGACTACATTGCGCAGGGAGCAACCAACGCGGCTATTCTGATGCTGCTGCCGCAGCTGCTCAATCTTTATACCCTCTCACCGGAAACCTGGGAACTCGCCCGCCTGCTTGTCCTTATCCACGCGGGGTCGGGAATCCTCCTCTGGCCTGCCTCTTTTGTGCTCCCCAATGCGCTGCGCGCTGCCAATGATGTCCGCTTTACAATGGCGGTGTCCATCTTCTCAATGGCGGTCTGGCGGTTGGGTCTTTCCTACATTCTCTGCGTTCGTATGGGAATGGGGGCACTGGGTGTCTGGATTGCCATGGTTGTGGACTGGGTTTTCCGCGTACTCTGTTTTGTCGCCCGCTTTGTCAGCGGAGCTTGGAAGAAAAAATGCACGGCGCAGTGAATCACTGCGCCATCAGAAGGGAAGTGCTATATGAAATTTGTCAGTTGGAACGTCAACGGTCTGCGTGCCTGCCTGAAAAAAGGCTTCGCCGAAACCTTTGCCGCACTGGATGCCGATGTTTTCTGCATCCAGGAAACCAAGATGCAGCCCGGTCAGGCGGATTTTGCCCCGGAAGGCTACACCGAATATATTAACAGCGCCGAGAAAAAGGGTTACTCCGGCACCCTGATTTATACCCGCATCCCGCCGCTCAATGCCTGGAACGGCATCGGCGTGGAGGCACACAGCCATGAGGGCCGGGCCATCACGCTGGAATTCCCGGAGTTTTACCTCGTCAATGTCTATGTGCCCAACTCCCAGAATGAGCTGGCGCGTATTGATTACCGGATGCAGTGGGAGGACGACCTGCGTGCCTATCTTGTGGACCTCGACCGCAAAAAGCCGGTGATTCTCTGCGGGGACCTTAATGTGGCCCATGAGGACATTGACCTTAAGAATCCCGGCCCCAACCGCGGCGCGGCGGGCTTCTCCGACCAGGAACGCGGCAAGCTGGAAGAACTCCTTGCCGCCGGATTTACCGATTCGTTCCGCTATTTCTACCCTGATGCCACCGGAATGTACAGTTGGTGGAGTATGCGGTTCCGCGCGCGGGAGAGAAACGCCGGATGGCGCATTGACTATTTCCTCGTCTCAAACCGGCTGGTTCCGCAGCTGAAAAGCGCGGGAATCCTCATGGACGTGATGGGCTCGGATCACTGCCCGGTAACGCTGGAACTTTGATGCGCTGAAAAAATATTTGGAACGCCTGCCTCCCCTTTGCAAAATGAAGGGGAGTTTTTTCGTTTGAATAAACAGAAGCGTATTTGCAAAGGAGGTGTGGGGACTGACAACACAGGAATTTACCGGGCTGATGCAGCAGTACCAGAAACTTGTCTATACGGTCTGCCTGCAATTTGTCCGCGACCCCCACACCGCAGAGGATCTTACGCAGGACACCTTCCTTTCCGCCTGGGCGTCCATTGACCGCTGTGATCCCAACTATTATAAACAATGGCTGGTGCGTGTGGCGTCCAACAAATGCAAGGACCACTTAAAAAGCGCGTGGGCGCGCAAAGTGGAAGCACAGTCCGATGAGACAATGCCTGAACCGCGCGGTGAGCCGCCCGGCGGCAGCGGCCTTGGGGCGGCGGAACCTGACCCGCAGGATGATTTCCTGCGCCGGGCTGATGCCGCCGAACTCGAGGAAATGATACGGACCTTACGTGAACCGTATGGCCGCGCCGCCGCCATGTATCTGCTTGACGAACTCCCGGTGACGGAAATTGCCAGAAAACTTGGCCGTCCGGCCGCTACCGTGCAGAATCAGCTGTTCCGCGCAAAAGCAATACTTAGAAAACAAATCAATGAGAGGAGGCAGGAATAATGGATAAAGATGCAATGTTTGACAACGAATATCTGTTTGACAGCGAAGGCCACCTGACCGATGACGGTCTGAATGCCCTGCAAAACGACCGGCTCGATGAACTCGGCCGTCTTGAGGCTGCCGAACATCTGACCTTCTGTGATTACTGCCTGGCCCGTTATACCGCGCTGATTGAATCCGCGCCCGAAAAACTTCGCCAGCCGATGCGGGATCTCATCCCGCAGGTGCAGAACCTCATGCGGCTGCGCAGCTTCCGCATTATGACGAACCGCTATGTCTCGGTGGCTGCGGCCGTACTGATTGCCTTCGGCATCTGGCAATTTGGAATTCTCGCTCTGCCGGAAAAATCGGTCAGCCGCGACCCGCTTGCGGAGCCGACCCGGCCGAGCATTTCCCGCAGCATCGGCGGTGCGCTGGATAAATGTTCCGGCGGCCTCAGCAAGATGTTTGACGGGCTTCGCCTGAGCGTGACGGGCGGCCTTGACCAGCTCAGTGACCTGCGTACCAACCCACCGAAAACCGGCGGCACCCCCGCCGAAGGAGAGTGACCGACTATGAAGAAAAAAGATTCCCTTCTCACCTTTGTCTGTGCCTGCGTTCCCGGCGCGGGGCAAATGTACTACGGATATATGAAGCGGGGGCTGTCCCTCATCACCTACTTCTGCCTGAGCATTGCCATCGGTGCCTATGTCAGCCCGGTTCTTGTGGCGGCGCTGATTGTCTGGATGTACAGCTATTTTGACACCTACGACCTCATCCGCTATATGGCGGCAGGGGAGCCGAAGGAGGACGGTTTCCTTGTCCCTCCGGGACTGGAAAATATCCTGTCGGCGGACGGTCAGTTCCTCGGCACCATTCTGCCCGGCAAACATAAACTCATCGGCTGGGGCTGCATCCTTCTCGGCGTATGGGTGCTTTTTGGAAATGTAATCAGCCCGGTGCTGACCATGGTGTTCGATTTGCTGGGCCTTAGTTCCGTATGGTATCAAATCTACCGGAATGCGCCCTCCCTTGTTGTGGCCATTGTGCTTGTCTATGCCGGCAGCCGCTTGCTTGGCCTTGGCGGACCGCGCCGCAAAAACAATGATACCGACGATTTGCCGCCCTATCAGGGCCAGTGAAAACAGGAGAAAATGTTATGGATGAACGCAAAGAACCACTTGAATCCCCCATCACCGGGGAAATCCCTGCCGCAGAACCCGCTGCGGAAATCTCTGCTCCGCCTAAAGTTCCTGCCGAACCGCCCAAGGTCCGCAGGGTCGGAACGTTCAGCCTTGGCATTACGCTGGTCGCAATCGGTGCAATCCTTCTTGCGGCCATCTTCCTGCCGAACCTGGACATTATCGGAGTGCTGAAATTCGCCCCCATTGTCCTCATTGTGCTTGGTGTGGAAATTTTAATCTATGCCGCCCGCCCCGATGTAAAAATCAAATACGATGGAATTTCCATCTTCCTGTCTATCCTGCTCGTGCTGGCCTGCGGCGCCGCAGGAACCTTCTCCTGGGCCTGGCAGGCTTTTGGCCCGGAGGCGAACGCGGCGGATTATGCCGTGCGGCAGGAACTGGAAGCAAAAACCGAGTCCGTGCTGGATGAAGTCCCCAATGCGCGCAACATGATTCACGACTACTCCCTCGACACTTCCTACTCCACCCAATACAGCCATTTCCTGCACACGGGGCAGTACCTGACAGGGGATGACGCCGTCACACTCTACGTCACAATGAATCTCGGCGTGCAGAAAAACGCGGAAGAATTTGTACGGGACTGCAAGTCCATCGTGGATGCCTGCGAGGCCTCTGACCTCAATGTGAACAGCTACCTCTTTGATGTCTGGCAGGGCGATTCGGAAACCTACGAAGGCGAACTGTGGAGCCTTTCTCTGGACGGATGGAGCGCAAAGGCCGATGAGGCAACGATTCTTGCCCGGACGCGGACCTGGTACTGCTCTTACGGTTCCACCTATGACAGCGAGGAAGATTTCCTCGCCGCACAGAAAGAGCGGGAAACCGAACGCCTTCGTGACCTCTACCGGGAAAACTTTGAGAGTGACCCCTACAATGACTATGAGGCGGAAATCGGAAACTCTCCTTCCGATGAGCAGGTTATTGAGTACATTGTGCGCCGCCTGGATGAAATCGGCGTTGCCACAGCCGAAAGCGCCGTGTCGGAAACCTGAGATAGAGCCGGAGTTTTGCACAAAATAGCTAAAATAATTTACCAAAATTTTACGGTCCGCTTACGGCGGGCCGTATTGTTTTTGCTGGGCAAAACTGGTAAAATTCTATTAGGTAATGCAAAAGCGGCCGTGCCGCCGGCGCATCGCAGTGGGTTTGCATCAAACGTGCGGACCGTAAGGAAAAGGAGGAACCTATGAAATTCCTGAAAGGTTATACCAAGCAGGAAGTCAGCTGGATGATGTACGACTGGGCCAACAGCGCACACTCTGTCATCATCGTGACGCTGCTTCCCATCTTCTTTGACACAGTGGCCAGCTACACGGCGGACAGTGTCTCGAGTATGTCCACATGGGGCTACGCCACCAGTATCGCAATGGCCATCGTGGCAATTGCGGCACCTTTCCTCGGCGTGTTCGGGGATATCCGGGGCATGAGGAAAAAACTCTTTACGGTTTTCCTGTTCATCGGTGTGGCGGCCTGTGCCGGTCTGGCATTCACCCCCGGAATGGATTTCATGTCCTCCACTGCGGCGGCGGGGCGTGTGGCAACGCTGATTCTTGTGCTTTACATCATCAGCGTCATCGGCTTTGATGCCTCCGCCATCTACTATGACGCTTTCCTGACCGATATCACGACTGAGGAACGCATGGACCGCGTTTCCACTCTCGGCTATGGCCTTGGCTATATCGGCGGCTCCACGATTCCGCTGCTCATCTTCCTCATTATGAATCTGGTCGGCGTTCCCATGCTCACCTGCCTGGCTGTGATTTTTGCCATCACGGCCGTGTGGTGGCTCGTGTTCAGTATTCCTCTGCTCAAGAATTGCCAGCAGACCTCCGGCAAGCCCTATGAAAAGGGCGATGTGGGCCGCAATATCCGCGGTGTCGGCACAACAGCCAAGGAGATTATCGCCAACAAGACGATGCTCGTCTACATCCTTGCCTATTTCTTCTACATTGACGGCGTTCACACCGTTATCAGCATGGCCACCACCTACGGCGCCAACCTGGGCCTTGACTCTACGGGCATGATGCTTGCTCTGCTGCTCGTGCAGATTCTCGGCCTGCCGTTCTGCCTGGTTTATATGAAACTCAGTGAGAAATTCGGCGCGCGTGCTATGGTCGGCTTCGGCATCTGCGTGTATATGTTCATCTGCATCTTTGCCTACTTCATGAACAGCCTGTGGCAGTTCTGTGCGCAACCAGCCAGGGCGGTATTCAGGCACTCTCCCGTTCGATGTTCGGCAAGCTGATTCCCGATAAAGACCGCTCGGGTGAGTTCTTTGGCTTCTTTGATATCTTCGGCAAGTTCAGTTCCATCCTGGGCCCCACGCTTGTCGGTATCGTCAGCTCTGCCGTTGCCAACGGAATGCTCGCGGAGCAGGGCCTGACTGCGGCCACCGCCACCGCCGAGCAGGTGGATGCCATCAATGCGGCTTCCAGCCATTACGGCATTCTCTCCATCATCCTCATCATTGCCATCGGCGCAGTGCTGTACTTCGGCGTTCTGCCCCGCACGATGAAAGACAAATCCACCGCAAAAATTTGACATCTGCTCAACATCGCATTAAAATAGAGGGGTATGCAGACGCATACTCCTCTTTTGCATGAAGGAAGTGAAACAATGCCGGAAGGCTATACCCATGTCCGCACGGCAAACAAAGCCGCGGCGGCTATCCGCTATAAAGTTCAGTACCCGGCGGTCTTTGCGGCGGGTGCGAACGGACCGGACATCTTTTTCTGCTACGAGGTGTGGAAAGCTCCTTCCCGCCGCAGCTATGACCTGCCCGCATTGGGCAGCAGGATGCACGAGGAAAATACCGGTGCTTTTTTGCAGTCCCTTGTTAAAAACGTCCATACCCGTCCCCAAGTTGAATATGTGCTGGGATTCCTCAGCCATTACGCGGCGGACACCGTCATGCATCCGTATGTGAATTACCTGAGTTCGCCCGGGCAGATTTACGGCATGAAGGGCGGTCACGGCTATTTTGAGATTGCGCTGGACTCCACCCTGCACGCCGAGGATACCGGCGTTTCTCAGGTCCCGGCCGAAGATACCAGCCCTGTCCCGTCAGGGGAAGCACTGGCCGATGTGACGGTGCTGCTTCACACGGCACTGAAAGAAGCCTTTGGCGTGGATGTCAGCATCGAAGCACTCGCAGACAGTCTTTACTACACCAACCGCATCCGCCGACTGTTCACTAGCCGCCACGGCCTGCGCAAGGCGATCTTTACCGCTGCGGAGCGCTTAATCGGCAAGCCGGGCTTTATTACCGGCCATGTCTCGCCTGCACATCTCAAGCTGAATCTGCCCGAGGAATGGACGGATCCCACAACCGGTGAACCTCGCCGCGGCAACGCGTTTGCCCTGCTCAAGGAAGCCCAGCATCGCAGCGAATTGTATATGGCTGCCGCGTTGGGCTATTGGATGAAAGAGGTGGAATGGGATACGCTGGTATCCACCCTTGGCAGTATGAGCTATTCCACCGGAACGGAAACTGAACGCAGCAAGCCCGCCGCTGAAAAGCAGGAGACAGATTTCGCTTCCTGAATTTTCGGCCCCGGCTTTTTGCAGATACATTACAAAAGGAGAAACAACCATGATTCGTATTACCATGCAGAACGGCAAAACCATCGACATTGAACTGGACCCCACCGCAGCGCCTATCACCTGCGAGAACTTCGTCAAACTGGTCAATCAGGGCTTTTATAACGGCCTGACCTTCCATCGCGTGATTCCCGGCTTTATGATTCAGGGCGGCTGCCCCAAGGGCAACGGCACCGGCGGCCCGGGCTGGAACATCAAGGGCGAGTTCCAGAGCAACGGCGTCAATAACCCCATCAAGCACACCCGCGGTGTCATCAGCATGGCCCGCGCAATGGATCCCAACTCGGCAGGCAGCCAGTTCTTCATCATGCACCAGGATGCACCGCATCTGGACGGCCAGTATGCCGCCTTCGGCCATGTCGTGAATGGCATGGATGTTGTGGATGAGATTGCCGCTGTGGCGACTGACTGGAACGACAAACCCCGCACCCCCGTGGTGATGGAGAAAGTCGAAGTCATTGACTGATTTTTCCGCATAACAAAACCGGCCCCCGTCAGGCAAGCTTGCCCGGCGGGGGCCGGTTTTCGTTTGGGCGTATACTCAGCGGAATGCCGATCCCAGATTGGAAAAGAAGGAAGTCAGCGCATTGACCTGTTCCTGAAGGGCGGAGACCGTGTCGAGAACATCGGGAAGTTTCTGCATCAGCGTATTGAGCGCATCCACGTCAATGCGGCTCAGTTTGTCGGTGATTTCGGGCAGGGACTGCATCATGGCATCCAGTTCGGCGCTGTCGAGCGTGTCAAGGCTGTCCTGCAGGGTCCCGGCCAGTTCGTTAACCTGTGCGCAGGTATCCATCACAGTCTCATAAGCCTGATTGGACTGGAACATCATCAGCCCGATGAGCAGGAACAAAATCACAACAACCACGGCGGAAAGAATCAGGTTCCGTTTCTGGCGGCTCAGCAGGCGGCGGTTCTGCTCGTCCTGCAGCGCAAGCTGGGCCTCCACCCGGTCAAGCTGGTGCTTGAGGTCAAGCAGGTCTACCTTGCCGTCACCGGTTTCGTCATCGTTGGCTTCAAGGGCTTCGATTTTTGCGTTCAGGGCTTCGTCCATTTCACGGTTGATTTTCTCCATGGGGATTACTCCTTTCGTCAATCGGATGATTCAGGGGATTTCATCTCAAACCAGAATACCGAGCCGCGCCCTACCGTGCTATTCACGCCGTAGGCAAATCCGTGCTGCTGCAGGATTGCTTTTGTGATGGAAAGCCCCAGCCCGGTTCCTGCTTTGCCGGCGTCCTTGCGGGAACGATAGTACCGGTCAAAGATGTGGGGCAGATCCTCGGGCGGAATACCGGGACCGTGATCCTCCACTTCCACCCGGCAGCCCGTTTTGAGCGGAATGGCCCGCAGCACAATCACACCGTCCGGCCCGATGTGGTGGGTGGCGTTGCCCAGCAGATTGTGCAGCACACGTTCCATCATGGCGGGATCGGCGCGCACAGGGCATTCCTTGTCTGCCTCAAGGCGTAAAGTCCAGCCGTTCTGTTCACAAAGGGCATCGTAGCGCCCCGCCACCTCAAAGCAGAGCTGGCTCATGTCAAAATCAACAGGTTCGGGCTTCTCTGTTCCGGAGGAAACTTTGCTCAGTTCCATCACGCTGTTTACCAGAGCACTCAGCCGGTCAGTCTCGTCCACAATGATATTGCACTGTTCGCTGCGCTTTTCCGGGTTATCTCCGGTGAGATCCCGCACGGTTTCGGCGTACCCCTTAATCAGCGTCAGCGGGGTGCGCAGGTCATGGCTGACATTGGCCAGAATATCCCGCTCAAGCTGAGCGGAGGTCTTGACCTCCTGCGCCATGTGATTGAACTCGCGTCCCAGAACGCCCAGTTCATCCCGGCGTTCTGCGGGAACCCGGACATCATAATTGCCTGCGGCAATCTCCCGCGCACCGTCCGACATTTTGCGCAGCGGGTCGGTGAACCATTTGCTGAATACGGCGGCCAGCAGAATGTTGAGGATGATCAGCCCCAAAGCCAGCGGAATGAGCATACTGCTCATCACTTCCGCCGCGGTCTCAATCTGCGTCAGGCTTGAGGAAACAATCACGCCGTAATTGCCGTCCTGCGAGCGGACACCGACCATCATCTGGCGGGTGCTGCCCTCCTCTGCAATCTCGTAAAGGTTCCCTTGGGAAAAAAGCGTCTGGCGCAGCCGCACCACGGTGGGTGTATCCTTGCTGTAAATGGCGTGTGAGCCAAATGAGACCATGCTCTTGTGCAGGATACAGGGATAAAGCCCCTCAAGATACTGCACGTTGCGGAAGGTAGAATCGCTGATGTCTATGCAGCAGCCATCCACATCGATTGTACCATTTGAGATGGCTTCGTTCAGTTCACTCCAAAATTCATCGTTGAGCAGCACCAGCGGCCCTAAGTCCCGGCTGGAGATTGGCCCGTCCGCCGAGTCAATCATGCCAACAATCGCGGTGGCTTCCTTTGTCAGTTTGGTGCGGATGTGCCGGTTATATATGGGCTGCAGGCCATAGGTGATTAAGGCCCACACAAGCACCAGCGTCAAAATTGTGATGCTGCATAAAAACAGCATCAGCTGCCCCCGCACACCGGGAAAGGAACTGTCCTGCGATGCAGAACACTTTTTGCGCTTGATCAAAGCGGCGGCCTCCTCACTGCGCTGCGGCGGCGTCCGGGTCAAACTTATAACCAACGCCCCATACCGTCACGATATAATTCCGGCATGGACCTAAGTGACTGCGCAGCATCTTGATATGAGTATCCACCGTGCGGTCCTCACCGTAGTAGTCATAGTTCCAGACCTGCTGCAAAATCTTTTCCCGCGTGAGCGCAATGCCCTTGTTGTTGACAAGATACACGAGCAAATCAAATTCTTTCGGGGTCAAAGGGGCTTCCTGCCCGGCAACCTTGACGCTGTGACTGGCCGTATCAATGACCAAATCACGGAAAACAAAAACCCCCGAAGCCGTGTCTCTGGCGGGCATAGTGCGGGCCAGAACTGCCTTGACGCGGGCAACAAGTTCCCGCGGGCTGAAGGGCTTGACCACATAATCATCCGCACCGCCCTCAAGGCCGGCCAGCTTATCATATTCCTCACTGCGGGCGGTGAGCATAATGACCGGCGTCATGATTTTGCGGGTGCGCATCTCGCGCAGGCAGGTCATGCCGTCCATAAATGGCATCATGATGTCCAGGATGACAAGGTCAATATCGCCCTTGCTCAACTCGCTCAGTGCCTCGGTACCATCCCCGGCTTCGGCGCAGGTGTAGCCCGCAAACTGTAAATGCTCCCGAATCAGGTCGCGGATACGCGGCTCATCATCAACAATCAGAATTTTTGCCATAAGGAGACCCCCTGTTATGCTATTGGACATTATTTATACTATATCATATTATCGCGTCCGCGTGGTATTTTTGTGAAAGATTTTTGAAGACTTTTTCAAACTTTTTCCGCAAATCGGCTATTGAAACCTTGCCCGCTGCGCGCTACAATAAAAAGGCAAAATGAATAAATATTGTCCGCTTTGCAGGCGGAAAGAAGGTAGTGTAAGATGATTTGGGTTTTGCTGATTGTCCTGCTGCTTGCCGTTTTTATACTCTGGCTCACAGCCCCGGCAACAGGGCGCAGGGAACTGCGCAAGGAGTTTTCTCACCGCAATTATGCCCACCGGGGCCTGTTCGGCCAAGATCAGCGCCCGCCAGAAAATAGTTTGTCGGCCTTTGCTGCCGCTGTGCAGGCGGGCTATGGCATGGAAATGGATGTTCAGTTTACGGCGGACCGGCGTCTGGTTGTGTTCCATGATGATTCACTGGACCGTATGACCGGAACGCACGGATGGGTGCGGGACTTTGACTATGAAGCCGTGTGCGCAATGCCGCTGGCTGGAAGTGACGAACACGCCCCGCTTTTCAGCGATTTCCTTGAAACCGTTTCCGGCAGAACGCCCCTTATTATTGAGATTAAGAGCCGTGCTTCATATTCCGGCGCTTACTTGGATGACCTCTGCCGTGCCGTTCTGGATGCGCTCAAAGACTATGACGGACCTTACTGTATTGAGAGCTTCGATCCCCGCGTGGTTCACCGCATCCGCGTGATGGCGCCCGGCGTACTGCGCGGTCAGCTTGTGGACAGCTACCGTTCCTGCCGCGGTGAAGGAACGGGCCGCATCTTTGCCTATGCCATGAGCCACTGCCTGTGCAACTTTTGGGCGCGGCCGGATTTCATCGCCTGGTGCCCGGAAAAAGAAAACTGGGCCATTCGCCTTTGCCGCCGCCTTGGTGCCATGATGGTCATGTGGACGGCTTTGCCGGAACATGATTCTGCAAAGCTTGAGCAGCAGTATGATGCCGTCATCTTCCAGTGGTACCGCCCCAAAACGAAATATTGATTCGGTCTAATTTGTACAGCCCCCTCATATTGTTGCAGTGAAAGCTGATTGCAACAGTGCGAGGGGGCTGCGTGTATGTTTCTCTTTACAGTGACCAAACCCGGTCTGCGGCAGGCGGGGGCGCTTGCCCTTTGTGCGGTGTGCCTTGTGGGTACGGTGACGGCGGCGGTGCGCCTGGCGGATAAAAGTGTGCCCGCCAGCGCCGGCGTGGATACCGGAATTGAGACAACCCAGGACATTGCGACCTATTTTACCGGCTACGGTTTTGATGTGGACCTGAGTACCGCCGCGGTGGATAAAGTCAAAATCCCCCGCAAGTGGGATGACAGCTTTACGGCCTTCAATCAGGTGATAGGGGAGAGCGGGCTGTCTCTTTCCGATTACAAGGGAAAAACGGTGGAAAAATGGACCGCCCTTTGCCCGAAACTTTCCGATGGCGAAAAAGATACCTACTGTGTTCTGCTTGTCTATAAGGCAAAAGCTGTCGGCGCTTATCTGCTTGAAAAGCCCTCCGGTGAGGTGACCGGCCTTGTCAGCGCAGCAAAGGCCAGCGCGGATGCCGAACTTGAATCTGCGGCTGAGACCGCCGCCGGGCTTGACGAGAGCCTGTACCCGACAGAATGAACAGCCCGGCAATATCTTCATTACGCAACATCAGCAAAGCGGCAGGCCTTCGTCAAGGCCTGCCGTTTTGCGCTGTTAAAGCATTTCGGCAAGGCCAGTCTTTTGAGCCCACCCCTGCGCATAAAAAAATCCGAATACCCAGCGGGCATTCGGATTTGTTGGTGGAGGATGGGGGACTCGAACCCTCGACCTCTGCGATGTGAACGCAGCGCTCTAACCAGCTGAGCTAATCATCCATATTTTGCTGACAAATGATATTATAACTAAACGGCGCAGATTTGTCAAGCCTTGAGGCGGGAATTTTTTGCGCCAGCAAAAGAATGGCGGTGCAGCGTTATTTGCACTTTAAATTGTAAAATCCTTCCAACAATGCTTTAATTGTTCACATACTCTCGTTTATAATATAAGAGCAGAGAGTCCCCAAAAAACGGACAAGCTGCTGTTAGAGATGCGAAAATGAGGTGAACAACTTTGAAAATACAACCCGCGCGCCCTTCCCATCACCGCGAGGAGCCGCAGCAGGAACCGCCCCGCCCGCAAATCCCGCCGCTCGAAGCTGACCCCGCCGTTGGCCTGACTGCGGCGCAGGTGGAACAGCGGGTGGAGGCAGGACTCGATAACCGGGCGGCCGAATCACCGACCCGCAGTGAAAAACAGATTGTCCGGGATAACATCTTTACCTTCTTCAATCTGGTTTTCCTGATTCTGGCTCTCTGTTTGGCATTGGTTGGCTCCTTTGCCAATATGACCTTCCTCGGCGTTGCCATTGCCAACACGGTCATTGGCATCGTTCAGCAAATCCGAAGCAAACGCACGGTGGACAAGCTGACCCTTGTTGCGGCGCATAAGGTGCGCTGTGTGCGGGATGGTCAGGCGCGGATGGTGCCGAGCGAGGAACTTGTCCGGGATGACATTGTTCAATTTACTTCCGGCGAACAGATTTGCGCTGACGCGGTGGTCGTGTCGGGCAGCGCACAGGCCAACGAAGCCCTTATCACCGGTGAGGCGGAACCTGTTGCCAAACAGCCCGGCGATGTGCTGCGCTCGGGCAGTTTCCTTACCGCAGGGCGCTGCACGGCCCGGCTGACCCATGTGGGCGCGGAAAGCTATGCCAGCAAACTGTCAACCGAGGCCCGCCGCGGCGGTCACAAGGTTGCCAAGGGCGAGATGATGCGTTCGCTGGACAAGCTGATTCAGGCCATCGGCATTGCGCTGATTCCGATGGGCATCGTCATGTTCATCAAGCAGTTCGTTCTGCTCGATCTGCCGCTGCGGGACTCTGTGGAAGCCACGGTGGCGGCGCTCATCGGCATGATTCCCGAGGGCCTCTACCTGCTGACCAGCGTGGCACTGGCCGTGAGTATGATTCGTCTGGCACAGCGCAAGGTTCTCGCGCAGGACATGAACTGCATCGAGACCCTTGCGCGGGTGGACGTGCTCTGCGTTGATAAGACCGGCACAATCACCGAGGCGCGCATGGAAGCCGCCGAACCCGAGCTGCTCAGCCCCGACACCTGGCCGGCTGACCGTGTGAACACCGCACTTCGCAGTTTTTACAGGGGTACCGAACCGGACAACGATACCGCCGAGGCGCTTGTCCGCCGCTTTGGAAAAAAAGAAGGTCCCGTTTGGCGGCGTACCGGAACCGTACCGTTCAACTCCGCCTATAAATGGAGCGCCGCCGCCTTTGACCGGCAGGGCGCACTCGTTATCGGCGCACCGGAGTTTGTGGCAGGCGACCGCTATGCGGAATTTGCGGGCAAGGCTGAGCCATACCTGCAAAAAGGCATCCGTGTGCTGCTTGTGGCACACTGTGATGCGCTGCCGGACGCAAAGACCGGACTTGACCCGGATACACTCCAATTTGTGGCGCTGCTGCCCGTGACCAACCGCATTCGTCCCGAAGCACCCGAAACGTTCCGCTATTTTGCTAAGCAGGGTGTTGCGGTCAAGGTCATTTCGGGCGATAACCCGATGGCCGTCAGCGAGGTAGCACGTCAGGCCGGTATTCCGGGCGCTGAAAACTATGTAGATGCCGCAGAACTCACCACCGATGCCGAACTGGCGGAGGCCGCCGGCCGCTGCACGGTGTTCGGACGCGTCACACCTGCCCAAAAACGCAAACTCGTCAAGGCGCTTCAGGCGCAGGGCCATACGGTTGCCATGACGGGCGATGGTGTCAATGACGTGCTGGCACTCAAGGATGCCGACTGCGGCATTGCAATGGCGTCCGGCGCACAGGCCGCCAGTCAGGTAGCGCAGCTTGTGCTGATGGAGTCGGATTTCTCGGGTCTGCCTGCAGTGGTGGCAGAGGGACGCCGGGTCATCAACAACATCCAGCGCTCCGCCTCGCTGTATCTGGTCAAAAACATTTTCTCTTTCCTGCTAACTTTTGTGACGCTTTTCGTTACGATGCCCTATCCGCTTCAGCCGCTTCAGCTTACATTGCTCTCGGCGGTCACCATCGGCATCCCGTCCTTCATTCTTGCGCTTGAACCAAACCACGAACTGGTACATGGCAAATTTATTCTCAATGTCATTCGTGCGGCGCTGCCCGGTGGACTGACCGATTTGCTGCTGGTTCTCGGCGTGCAGGCATTTGTCTATGTCTTTGAACTGCCCTATGAGACGCTGACCACCGTTACAACAGTGCTTCTCCTTGCCGTTGGTCTTGCGGTTCTGTGGGATGTCTGCAAGCCGCTCACACCGATGCACGGTGCGCTGTGGGCTTCCATGACAGTCCTTGCGGTCGCTGGGGTTGCCCTGTTTGGTGATTTGCTCGGCATGGTCAAACTGGATGCCAAGGGCATCCTCGTTCTGATTGTATTCCTGCTCTTGGTTGTACAGACACTGCATACCATCGAGCGCTCCCTTACCTGGCTCGGCAACGCCGGCCATGCACTGTACAGCCGCCTGCCCCGCCGCAGCAGCGAAAAGAAAGCCTGAAAATTCCCATAAACCTAAAAGCGCGCAGACGGTTCTGAAAACCGTCTGTGCGCTTTAATTGGCGCCGAATAGGCATGATAAAACCCCCAGTTCAACTGGGGGTCAATAAAAAAGACTTTAGTGAAAGAAAGAACCTCCAGTGCTAAAATGTAAGTGGTCTGGCAACCGCAATACAAAAGCACTGGAGGTTCTTGTCAA
>JAQXGE010000059.1 GCA_029006135.1 Oscillospiraceae bacterium
GAGGAAGAAGCCCTTGTCGGGGTCAACATGGAAGGAACGGTAGCCGTAAGTTGCGGTGACGGTGTCCTGCTCCTCGCCGTCCTTCTCAATGACAGCCTCGCAGGTGTAGCAGTAGGGGTCCTCCATGCTGTTCCACAGATGAGGCTCCTTGACCTTAATCTTGATGACGGTATGCTCGGCGGCATCGGCAGAGCCTTCGCCGGCCACATTACCCTCGGCATCCTTCAGGGTGACCTTGACGGTGCAGCCCTCGGCGGCCACGGGGAACAGATCCACGCGGGTCATGCCGTTGGAGCGCGGGGTGACGAACACGCCGGAGGTGCCGTCCTTGAGCAGGTCAAAGTGCGCGGGAGCAACCTCGATGAAGTTGACGGCGCGGTACAGTCCGCCGTAGAAGGTGAAGTCGGCGTTCTGGGGGTAAATGTCAGAAACAGCGTTGGTGACCTCGACGGTCAGGATGTTGCCTTCGGGCTTCATGGCGGGGGTCAGGTCAAAGCGGAAGGTGGAGAAACCGCCCTTGTGGCAGCCCAGCTCACGGCCGTTGCAGTAAACCGTGGCGACATGGTTGGCGCCCTGGAGCTCAATGTACTGCTTCTTGCCGGCAGTGGGGTTGGGCAGCTCCATGTGGTAGCAGCCCAGGCCGCGCCAGTAAGGGCCATCGGCCATACCGTCCTGGCCGTCAATATTATTCCAGGTATGGGGCAGAGCGACCTTGGTAAAAGCGTCGCCGTCTTTTGCGAACATAGCTTGTGTCAAACGAACAGAATTGCGCATCATACAAAACTCTCCTTTTCAGTTATGTGGAATGAATTTTCCTGTGCCGAAACCGCGGCATTTTCTTATGTTTTCAGTATATCGGATTTTGGTGCCAAGACAAAAGAAAATATTTTTGCTAAAACCGTACATTTTTATTGACTTACAAAGCAGAGCTGCGCAGAAAAGTTTTCAACAGTTTTCCCCTGTTTTCCACAGTTAAAAAGTTGAAAACTCCGTTTACATTTTTTTGCTTTTCCTGTAACAACTTCGTTACATGATTCGTATTATATAGTGAGGAATCTTCAATGGACAAGGAGGCCGCTGACGATGAATCAGACAATGGAAGCCGTAACGAAGTATAAGGATATCACGCTGGACCGCGGTGCACACTGTGTGACCCGAGCCGGCAGGGAGATTCCCATGACTCCGCGTGAGTTTGCACTGCTCGAAACGCTGCTTGACCACCGCGGTCTTGTGATGACCCGCAGCGACCTGCTCGCCGCCGCATGGGGCTATTCCTGCTCGGGCATGACCCGAACCGTGGATGTACATATTCAGCGCCTTCGCCGAAAACTCGGCTTAGAGCAGGATATCAAGACCGTCTACCGTGTAGGGTATCTGCTGCACTGAAAATAAAAGTTTTCTTGCGCAAACGGTTCGCAGTCCGGTTTATTGTCCCGGCGCCATGCTACAATAAAAGTGTAAGGCGGCGGGGTTGACACAGCCGCGCCGGCGGGGTATGCTTGGTTACAGTAAGATAACTTCGGGAAACGGAGGCCCCGCCATGAGCAAAATGTATGATGTCATCCAGGAGCTTTGCCGGCGAAACAAAACCGACGTGACCAAGATGTGCCGTGCGCTGGGCATCCCGCGCAGCACACTGTCCGAGCTGGCAACGGGGCGCACCAGGCAGCTGAGCCTCAAACACGCTCAGCCCATTGCGGACTATTTCGGCGTGACGCTCGGTCAGCTTGCGGGTGCGGAGCCGCTGGATGAAGCAACCGATGCCATCCGGGATGAGCCAGTCGCCGCCTACGAAAATCTCACGCGCTACCTCACCGAGCAGGACAAGGAGGACATTGTCACCTTAATCCGGCTTCGGGCTGAACTGAACCGGGGCAGGCGCTGAGCGGCGGGAGGGAGCGCGGTTGGCGCAGCACAGTCTGAAAGGGACGCTGAAAGAGATGACGCGGGAGGGCATCACCGTGGCGGAATGTCCTCTCAAGGGCAGCCGGTGTCTTGCGCTGCAGAACGGCCGGTTAGTCGGTGTCAACACTGCCCGATTTGACAGCACCGCCGAGCTGCACACTGCGCTCATCCATGAGGACGGCCACTTTGCGAGCGGTGCGTTTTACCTGCCCTACTCCCCCTACCAGCTCAAGGAGCAAGCCGAATACCGGGCAGACAAAGCCGCCATTTTGAAGCATATTCCCTACGCGGAACTTGCCGCGCGCCTGCGCGCCGGGGACAGTCCCTCCGAGGCCGCCGAGTATTTCTGCGTCACCGAGGATTATCTGCGCAAAGCCTACGCGCTCTACCGGGAGCTCGGCTATGATTTCGGCGAAAAAAACGCAGCAGAGTAAGCAGCAGTATAAAAGGGCCCCCGCAGCCGTTTGGCTGCGGGGGTCCTGCTTTATTCAGTCAGCAAAATCAGACAATGCCCTGGCTCATCATAGCGGAGGCAATCTTCTCAAAGCCGGCAATGTTGGCACCGGCCACGAGGTTGCCCTTCATGCCGTAGCGCTCAGCGGCATCGGCGGCATTCTTGTAGATATTGACCATGATGCCGTGCAGGCGCTCGTCCACTTCCTCAAAGGTCCAGCCCAGACGCAGAGAGTTCTGGCTCATCTCAAGGCCGGAAGTCGCAACGCCGCCGGCGTTGGACGCCTTGGCAGGAGCAAAGAGAACGCCGTTCTCCTGGAAGTAAGCGACAGCCTCGGGGGTGGAGGGCATATTGGCGCCCTCGGCCACCGCGTAGCAGCCGTTGGCAACGAGTGCCTTGGCACCCTCGAGCGGCAGCTCGTTCTGGGTGGCGCAGGGCAGCGCAATATCACACGGCACAGTCCAGATGCCCTGGCTGCCCTCAACATACTTGGCGGTGGGGACGTAATCAAGGTACGTCTTGATGCGGGCGCGCTTGACTTCCTTAATCTGCTGGATAACCTTGTAGTCAATGCCGTTCTCGTCCACGATGTAGCCGTTGGAATCGCTCATGGCGATGACCTTGGCACCCAGCTGGGTGGCCTTCTGGTTGGCGTAGATGGCAACGTTGCCGGAGCCGGAGATGACAACCTTGGTGCCCTCAAAGCTCTTGCCGTTTGCCTTGAGCATTTCGTCAGCGAAGTAGCACAGGCCGTAGCCGGTGGCCTCGGTGCGGGCGAGGGAACCGCCGTAGGGGATGCCCTTGCCGGTCAGCACGCCGGTAAACTCGTTGCGGATGCGCTTGTACTGGCCGTACATATAGCCGATTTCACGGCCGCCCACGCCGATATCACCGGCGGGAACGTCGGTATCGGGACCGATATGGCGGTACAGCTCGGTCATGAAGCTCTGGCAGAAACGCATGACCTCGGCATCGCTCTTGCCGTGGGGGTCAAAGTCACAGCCGCCCTTGCCGCCGCCCATGGGCAGGCCGGTCAGGCTGTTCTTGAAGCACTGCTCAAAGCCGAGGAATTTGATGATGGACAAATTGACAGAGGGATGGAAGCGCAGGCCGCCTTTGTAAGGGCCGATTGCGGAGTTAAACTGGACGCGGTAGCCGCGGTTCACCTGGACTTTGCCGGCATCGTCCACCCAGGGCACGCGGAACATGATCACGCGCTCAGGCTCCACCATGCGCTCGATGAGTCCGGCCTTCTGGTACTCGGGGTGCGCCTCGACAACAGGCTCAAGGCTCTCAAGAACCTCTTCGACAGCCTGCAGAAATTCTTTCTGCTCGGCGTTGCGGGCGGCCAGGCCGTCATACACTTCTTTCAGGTACGCATTCTTAATGGACATGGGTTATACACTCTCCTTCGCTTTCGGGCCCCTCTTTTTGCACAAACCGGTCGCGTCCCGGCCCCGAGACCCTTTACATTTCTTACGCGTGTTTATCTTAGCACGCCGGAGAGGATTTTACAATATTTTTTTGAAACTTTTGTATGCAAATCTGCGCCATTTGTCCGCAGGATAGGGACAGACCTATCCGAGCGCCGTCATGCACGGACCTCGTTTTTCAGTTCCTCACCGCAGGCGAAGGCGCGGGCATTCTCCATCGTGGTCTGCGCAATGCTCCGCAGCGCCGTGCGGGTAAAGAACGCCTGGTGGCTGGTGATGACCACATTGGGGAAACTGAGCAGTACGGGAACAACCTCGTTGCGCAGGACATCATCCGAGAAATCCTCGAACACCTGTCCGTCCTCATCCTCATAGACATCGAGGCCCACGCCGGCAAATTTCCGGCGGCGCAGCGCTGTGATGAGGGCATCGGTGTCGATCAGGCCGCCGCGGCTGGTGTTGACGAGGGTAGCGGTGTCACGCATGAGGGGGATGGTATCGGCCCCGATGAGGTGATGGGTGGCCGCGTTGAGCGGGCAGTGCAGGCTCACAAGGTCCGAAGCGCGCAGAAGTTCCTCTAAACTGACATAACGGGCCAATCCTTCCAGTTCGGGATTGGGATAGACATCATACGCCAGCACCGTCATGCCAAATCCTGCACAGATGCGTGCCATGGCGGCGCCGATGCGCCCGGTGCCGACAATCCCCGCTGTACCGCCGAAAAAGTTGTGTCCCAGCAGGCCATCCAGCGCAAAGTTGTTGTTGCGGACTTTGATATACCCCTTGCAGACCCGACGGTTGGCGGCCAGCGCGAGCGCCATTGCATGTTCGGCCACGGCCTCGGGACTGTAGCCGGGGACACGCAGCACCGTGATGCCGCAGCGCTCTGCAGCAGGCAGGTCCACATTGTTAAAGCCCGCGCACCGCATCAGCAGCAGACGGACACCGGCACCGGACAGCGTTTCGAGCACCGGGGCCGAGCAGTCGCTGTTGACAAAGGCGCAGACTGCCTCACTTCCGGCAGCCAGCGGGGCGGTGTCGGCATCCAGATTGGCTGAAAGGAAGCGGATGGTGCAGCCGTAGGCGGGATCAGCGGCCAGCGCGTCAAAATAGAGGTGGTCATACTCCCGTGCACCGTAAAAGACAATATTCAAAAAAACTCCCCCTTTTTTTGTTAGTATGCCCCGCCGCAGCGGACAGATTGACAAAAAGGAGGAGGAAAAAACTGGCGGTCAGGCCCCGCGCCAGGCATGGCGGTAGGCGGCGGGGGTTTGCCCCTCGGCATCCCGGAACCGGCGGGAAAAGTAGCTTTGCTCCTTAAACCCGCACTGGGAAGCAATCTCGGCGATTGTGAGGTCGGTGTAGCGCAGAAGGCGTTTGGCCGCATCCAGCCGCGCGGAGTTTACGCAGGCGATGATGGTCTCCCCATAGCGGCGCTTAAAGCTGCGGGCCAGATAATATTTGCTGATATAAAAGTGTGCCGCCACACTGTCCAGTGTCAGTTCCTCGGTGCAGTGCTCAATGAGATAATCCCGCACCGCATCGAGCCGGTCGGCCGTGAGGGCGCCGGGGTCAGCCGCGCGGGCGCGGTCGGTGACAATCTCGGCCAGCAGTGCGGCAATCTCGGCACTGGCGTTCAGCTCGGCAGGGGTATCCCACCGCTGTGCAGCGCGCAGCACGGCATCCAGATGACGGGCAACGCAGGCCCCGTCAGACGGCGTAAACACAGGGGAAGCGTCCCCAAACAGGCCGTAGAATCCCGGCGCACTGCGGCCGTTGAAGTGGACCCATCGCAGTTCCCACGGGTCATGCGGGGCACTGCGGTAGCCGTGCGGGCGGCGGCAGTCCACCCAGAAGCACTGCCCGGCGCACAGAGGATAGTCCCGTCCGCCGTATCGCAGCGTACCGCTGCCCGATGCGATTTGAACAATGAGGTAGCTGTCCAGACTGCTGCGCTGAAGTCCTGTATGGCTGCGCAGCAGCCGGATGTGGCCGGCTTCCTGCACATAGAACAGGTTCTGCCGCGCAAAGGCGCTCGGCGTCACAATGGCACGCAGGCTTGCGGGATCATAGGAATCGGGGAATTGGTTCTGTACCGGCATGGGGCGAGTCTCCTCATAGCAAGATTGTGCAAAAATACAGGCAAGAAACTACCTTGTATTCCTTATAAAATCTATTATACTATATTGGAATGGTTTTGCAAAGTGATTTTTGCCCCCTCACCCGCCGGGCGGAGCCGTGGCAAGAAAATCCTCATATTTTGACAAACGGGAAAGGAGCACCCCATGAAAAAAGCACTCATCACCGGCGTCACCGGTCAGGACGGCAGCTTTCTGGCGGAATTTCTGCTGGAAAAAGGCTACGACGTCCACGGCATGATCCGCCGTTCGAGCGTAGACTACCGCGAACGCATTGCCCACCTGGAGGGTCATCCACGGTTCCACCTGCATTACGGTGACCTCGGGGATTCGCTGAGCCTCGTCAAGATTGTGGCGGAGGTCCGCCCCGATGAAATCTACAATCTGGCCGCGCAGAGCCATGTGCAGGTCAGCTTTGACGTGCCGGAATACACGGCGGACGTTGTGGCGACCGGCGTACTGCGTGTGCTGGAGGCCGTGCGTGTCTGCGGGCTGGAACACAGCTGCCGCATTTATCAGGCTTCCACATCCGAATTGTACGGCAAGGTAGAGGAAGTGCCGCAGAACGAGAACACGCCGTTCCACCCCTACAGTCCCTATGCGGTAGCCAAGCAGTACGGATTCTGGATTGTCAAGGAATACCGCGAGGCGTACGGGATGTACTGCTGCTCGGGAATTCTCTTCAACCATGAGTCGGAGCGCCGGGGCGAGACGTTTGTTACCCGCAAGATCACCCTTGCCGCCTCCCGCATTGCGCAGGGCAAGCAGGACAAGCTGTACCTGGGCAACCTCTCGGCGCTGCGCGACTGGGGCTACGCCAGGGATTATGTGGAATGTATGTGGCTGATTCTGCAGCAGGACAAGCCGGACGACTTTGTTATCGCCACCGGCGAGCAGCACAGCGTGCGGGAGTTCTGCACGCTGGCCTTCCGGGAAGTCGGCATTGAGCTGGAGTTTGTCGGCGAGGGCGTGGACGAAAAGGGCATCGACAAAGCCACCGGCCGGGTGCTGGTGGAAGTCAGCCCGGATTTCTATCGTCCCACCGATGTTGTCAACCTCTGGGGCGACCCGTCCAAGGCCCGCCGCGAACTGGGCTGGAACCCGACCAAGACGAGTTTTGAGCAGCTGGTTCACCTGATGGTGGCGAGCGATATGCGCAAAGTTGCCGCCGAGCGTGCCGAGGAGAACGTAGACCTTTACAAAATTGAAGCGCTGGAAAAGGGAGTGCGGAAATAATCATGATGGAGAAAAATGCAAAAATCTATGTGGCGGGGCACCGCGGCATGGTCGGTTCCGCCATTGTGCGGGAACTCGAACGTCAGGGCTACACCAACATCATCACGCGGACGCACAAGGAACTGGATTTGTGCCGTCAGCGGGATGTTGAGGACTTTTTTGCCGCCGAAAAGCCGGAGTATGTCTTTCTTGCCGCCGCCAAGGTGGGCGGCATCGTGGCAAACCAGGAGGCCCTGGCCGATTTCATGTGGTTCAATATGACCATTGAGATGAACGTCATCCACTCCGCATGGCAGAACGGATGCAAAAAGCTGGAATTTCTCGGTTCCTCCTGCATCTATCCGCGCATGGCGCCTCAGCCGATGAAGGAGAGCTGCCTGCTCACCTCCGAGCTGGAAAAGACCAACGAGGCCTACGCGCTGGCCAAAATCAGCGGCCTGAAATACTGCGAATTCTTAAACCGTCAGTACGGCACCGACTATATCAGTGTTATGCCGACGAACCTGTACGGCCCGAACGACAACTACCATCCCACCCACAGCCATGTGGTGCCCGCGCTCATCCGCCGGTTCCATGAGGCCAAGGTGCAGAATCTGCCCAGTGTGACCTGCTGGGGTGACGGCAGCCCGCTGCGCGAGTTTTTGTATGTGGATGACCTGGCAAATCTCTGCGTTTTCCTGATGAACAACTATTCCGGCAATGAGACCGTCAATGCGGGCACCGGCAAGGAACTGACCATCAAGGAACTGACCGAACTGGTTGCGAAGGTTGTAGGCTACACCGGCGAAATCAAGTGGGATCCTTCCAAGCCCAACGGAACGCCGCGCAAGCTGCTGGATGTTTCCAAGGCAACGGCGCTGGGCTGGACCTACAAGACCGAATTGGAGGACGGACTGCGGCTGTCCTACGAAGATTTTCTTCATAATCCCATGCGGGCCGAGCGGTAAGCCGGAACGCGGGGGCGTGAGGTTTTTGTATGAATCTGATTTTACTTTCGGGCGGGTCGGGACAGCGGCTGTGGCCGCTGTCCAACAACATCCGCTCCAAACAGTTTGTGCCGCTTCTTCGCGGCGAGAACGGCGAATACGAGAGCATGGTCCAGCGCGTCTACCGCCAGATTACCCGCGAGGACCCCAATGCCCGCATTGTGGTGGCCACGGCCAAGCGGCAGGTCAGCACGATTTTGAACCAGCTTGGTGACAAAGTGGATGTCTGCGTGGAGCCCTGCCGGCGGGACACCTTCCCTGCCATTGCGCTGGCCTGCTCCTACCTGGCGGATGTTCGGGGCGTAGGGCCGGAGGAACCGGTGGTGGTCTGCCCGGTGGACCCCTATGTGGATGACAGTTATTTTGCCGCCGTTCACCGCCTTGCCGAGCTGGCCGGGGCGGATGACGCCGCCAACCTGACGCTGATGGGCGTTGAGCCGACCTATCCGAGCGCCAAATACGGCTACATCATCCCCGAAACGGCGGATGCCGTCAGCCGCGTCACGGCATTCAAGGAAAAGCCGGATGAGCAGACCGCCGCCGAATACATTGCCAAAGGTGCGCTGTGGAACTGCGGCGTGTTCGCCTTCAAGCTCAAATATCTTCTGCAGGCCGCCCATGCCCGGATGGATTTTAAGGGGTTTGCGGACTTGCAGCAAAACTACGATAAGCAGAAAAAAATCAGCTTCGACTATGCCGTTGTGGAGCAGGAGCCGGACATTCGCGCGGCACGCTTTGCCGGCGAGTGGAAGGACGTGGGTTCCTGGAACACCTTTGCCGAGGTCATGGCCGACCCCGCCATCGGCAAAGTTCTGATGGATGATACCTGCCGGGACACCAACGTGGTCAACCAGCTGAACATTCCCATCATCTGCATGGGCTGTCAGAACATGGTCATTGCGGCTTCGAGTGACGGCATCCTTGTGAGCGACAAACAGCGTTCAAGCCACATCAAGCCCTTTGTCGAACAGGTGGAGGGCGAAGCCCGCTTTGCCGAAAAGAGCTGGGGCAGCTTCACGGTGCTGGATGTCCAGCCCGAGGCGACCACCATCCGCATTGTCCTCAACGAAGGGCACCGCCTGAGCTACCACAGCCATGAGCACCGGGACGAGGTCTGGACCATTGTGACGGGTACCGGCCGCACAGTCATTGACGGCACAGTGCGCCGCGTTCATCCCGGCGATGTTGTGACGATGCCCGCCGGCGCCAAGCACACCCTGATTGCCGACACGGCACTTCAGGTTGTGGAGGTCCAGATTGGTGAGGAGATCAACGTAGCTGACAAGACAAAGTTTGAACTGAACCTGTAAGGCTGTGCAAACTTTCCCTGCCAATTTCCCATCAAAATATACACAAAACGGCCCGCCGTGTACAAAAAACACACGGCGGGCCGTGTTATTTTGTGCTGTTTTTCAAAGGATTGCGGCGGACAAATCAGGCCGTCACATCCTCGAACTGGCTGTTGTAGAGGTCCGCATAGAAACCGCCGGCGGCAAGAAGTTCCTCATGGGTGCCCTGCTCGACAATATCGCCGTCCCGCATGACCAGAATGAGGTCAGAGTCCTTGATGGTGGACAGGCGGTGGGCAATGACAAAGCTGGTGCGCCCGCGCATGAGGTTGTCCATAGCGGTCTGGATGCGCTGTTCGGTGCGGGTATCCACGCTGCTGGTCGCCTCATCCAGAATCAGGATGCGGTTATCCGCCAAAATGGCGCGCGCGATGGTGAGCAGCTGCTTCTGCCCCTGAGAGACATTGGAGGCATCCTCATTGAGTTCCATCTGGTAGCCGCCGGGCAGCGTACGGATGAAGTGGTCGGCGCAGGCCGCTTTGGCTGCCGCGATGACCTCCTCATCGGTCGCATCAAGACGGCCGTAGCGGATGTTCTCCATGATGGTGCCCTGGAAGAGCCATGTGTCCTGCAGAACCATGCCGAAGCCCTCGCGCAGGGCCGAGCGGTCAAAGTCCTTGACGTTGTGGCCGTTTAGGGTGATGGCACCGGAATTGACATCGTAGAACCTCATGAGCAGCTTGACCATCGTGGTCTTGCCCGCGCCGGTCGGTCCGACAATGGCAACCTTCTGACCGGGTTTGACATCACAGGTAAAGTCACGGATAACGGTCTTTTCAGGCGTATAGCCGAACCGGACATGGTCAAAGCTGACCTGACCGTCAATCTCGGCGGGGTCGGCACGGTGTTCAGGCAGAGCGGTCTGCTCCTCCTCCGGCTCGTTGAGGAACTCAAAGACACGCTCGGCGGCCGCCGCCATGCTCTGCAGCATATTGCTGACCTGCGCAAGCTGCTGCACCGGCTGGGTGAAGTTCTTGACATACTGGATAAAGGCCTGAATGTCACCGATGGTGATGGCGCCGCGGGCCGCAAAGATACTGCCCACAACGGCCACCGCCACATAGCCGAGATTGCCCACAAAGTTCATGATTGGCTGCATCAGGCCGGAGAGGAACTGGCTTTTCCACGCCGACTCAAACAGGCGGTTGTTGGCCTCGTCAAAGTCCTTCTCAGCCGCCTGTTCGCGGTTGAATGCCTTGATGACGTTGTGGCCGGAGTAGACTTCCTCGACCTGACCGTTGACAACGCCGAGTGTTGCCTGCTGCGCCTTGAAGTATTTCTGGCTCACCCGCACAACGAGCATGACAAGAATGAGCGACACCGGCAGGATGAGCAGCGCGATGAGGGTCATTTTGGGGCTGATGGAGAGCATCATAATCAGCACGCCAATCATGGTGGTGCAGCTTGTGATGAGCTGGGTGATGCTCTGGTTGAGGCTCTGGCCGAGGGTGTCCACATCGTTGGTGATGCGGGAGAGGACCTCGCCGACCGTGCGCTTTTCAAAATACGCGAGGGGCAGACGGTTGATCTTTTCGCTGATTTGGCGGCGGAAGTCATAGCAGACTTTCTGGGAAAGGCTGCTCATCATCCAGGACTGCCCGAAATGGAACAGGGCCGAGACAAGGTACAAGGCGAGCAGAATCAGCAGAATACGGCCGATATAGCCGAAATCAATGCTGCCGGTGCCCTGCATCTTGGCGAGCCAGCCGGTGGCCAGTGCCGTGGTGGCTTTGGCGAGAACTTTGGGGCCCACAATGCTGAAGGTCGTGGCAATGACGGCGAACACCAGCACCGTGAGGAGCCGGAACTTATAACGCGCCATGGCGCTGACAAGGCTGCGCATGGTGCCCTTGAAGTCTTTTGGTTTTTCTGTGGAACGGCGTCCGTGGGGCATCAGTTCTCCCCTCCTTTCAGATTCAGCTCCTTGTTGCTGAGCTGACTGCGGGCAATCTCCTGGTATTCGGGGCAGCTTTCCATCAGCTGGGCATGGGTTCCCTTGCCCACGATGCGTCCCTCATCCAGGACAAGAATCTGGTTGGCGTGCAGAACCGTCGAGATACGCTGTGCCACGATAATGACGGTGGAATCGCCGGTCTCCTCCTTGAGGGCGCGGCGCAGTGCCACATCGGTCTTATAATCAAGAGCGGAAAAACTGTCGTCAAACAGATAAATTTTCGGCCGGCGGGCGATGGCGCGCGCGATGGAAAGGCGCTGTTTCTGACCGCCCGAGACATTGGAGCCGCCCTGTGCAATGGGGCTTTCGTACCCTTCGGGCTTTGCCTCGATAAATTCGGTGGCCTGTGCAATGCGCGCGGCGCTGCGGGCGTCCTCCTCACTGATGTCCTCGCCGCCGAAGCGCAGGTTGGAGTCAATGGTGCCGGAGAACAGCACGCCCTTCTGCGGCACATAGCCGAGCATACTGCGCAGTTCGCTCTGCGGCATATCCCGCACATCCACGCCGTCCACCGTCACGCTTCCCTCGCTCACATCGTAAAAACGTGTGATGAGGTTGAGCAGCGTGCTCTTGCCGCAGCCGGTCGAACCAATGATGGCGGTCGTCTGACCCGGATGGGCGACAAAGTCAATATCGCTCAGCGCATTTTCGTCCGATCCGGGGTAGCGGAAGTTGACGTGATGGAACGCAACTTCGCCCTTATGATCGGCCGTATTGATTTTTTCAGTCAGCTTGGCCGGTTCGGGATCATGGATGGAGGGTTCGGTTTTAAGAACCTCGTCAATACGGTCCGCCGCCACACCGGCGCGGGGCAGCATAACGGCCACCATTGCCAGCATAAGGAAGGACATGACGATCTGCATCGTGTAGGTAATGAAGGCAATCAGTTCGCCGACCTGCATATTGCCCAGATCCATCTGCTTGCCGCCGAACCAGACGATGAGCAGCGAGACGCCGTTCATAATCATCGTCATGAACGGCGACATAGCCGCCATCACATGGTTGGTATAAAGCTGGGTGTTCATCAGATTGCGGTTGGCCTCGTCAAAGCGCTCTTCCTCGTGTTTTTCGCGGCTAAAGGCGCGGATCGGCATGATGCCGGTCAGAATCTCACGCGAGACAAGGTTGAGGCGGTCCACAAGGGTCTGCATGATTTTGAACTTGGGCATGGCAAGTGCCATCAGCACGGCGACAAGCAGCAGGAGCAGGATGACCGCCATCGCGATAATCCAGGTCAGGCTCGTGCCGGCCTCGGCAACATGGATAATACCGCCCACGCCGAGGATCGGCGCGTAGGCGACCATGCGCAGCAGAATGACGCAGACCATCTGCACTTGCTGGATATCGTTGGTCGTGCGGGTGATGAGCGATGCAGTGGAGAACTTGTCGGTCTCGGCGTTTGAGAAGCTCAGCACGCGGCGGAACACCTGTCCGCGCAGATCGCGGGCAATCGTAGCGCCCACACGCGAGGCAATCAGGCCGATGAGAATGGCGGCGGCCGCCATCACAAGGGTCAGCAGCAGCATTTGGCCGCCCACCGTGAGAAGGTAGCGCATCTGTACCGTCTCGTTCACGCCGAGCGCAGTGTATTCAAGCTGAACAAAAAGCGGTGCCTGACCCGAGAGGGTTTCAAGAACCGCCTCATCCATCCCGCTCACCTGCTGGCTGATCTGCTCAGCGATGACGGCACGGTCAAAGCCCGGCGCGGCGGTCATGGCGGCAAGCGTGCCGACAACTGCATCGAGTTCGGCGGCACCGGGGGCAGTGTCCTCCCCGGCCTGCGCGGATGCAGCCATATAGAGCGCCAGCTCGGGCAGTTCAAACGCTTCATTCAGTGCGTCACGGTCCGCCTCGGCGGAAAGAACGCGCACCTCGGCGTTTGCCTCCTGCCCGGCTTTGCGGCCAAGGGAGGTTGCCCCGTCTGCCTCAGCGGCAGGCAGGTAGGACGCCTCCACGATGGCGGCGTCCTCCTCATCCATCAGCAGTTCGAGTGCCGCGAGGGTGGAATCCCGCACGGCATCCGGCACAGCATCCTCGACACCGCCCTGCTGGATGCCGACATCCACGATGCGGCTGGTATAATCCGGCAGCGACAAATCACCGTAGGCCTGAACAAGCAGCAGTGCAAAGACCGCGATACAGGCTTTCCAGTGGGAAGCAAGGTATTTGACGATTTTGGTCATTGATTCACACTCCTTCATAACGGGCTTTCCCGTCCTGGGTCACTTTTTTGCGGCGAGAGATGGCGCGGCCGCGTCACCGCGTGCCGAGCTCCTTGTTCTGCCGTTCGAGCGCTTCACTCAGCCCGGCCATATCGCGGCAGAGCTGCTCACTGCGTTCGAGGCCGAGGTCATCGATCACGGCACAGAAATACGCGCGCAGTTCCTGTTCACAGGCAAGGCGGGCGGCCTCCCCTTCCGGCGTCAGGCCGACAAAGGTCTTGCGGCGGTCCTCAGGGTCGGTGGTGCGCCGTGCAAGGCCGTCCTGTTCGAGCGTGCGCAGTGCGCGGGAAATGGCGGGCGGTGTCTCATGCAGTACGGCCGTCAGGTCCGAAATCCGAACCCAGCCGTCCTTGCCGCAATGTTCCACGGCGCTGTGCAGGCGTTCAAGGAACAGATAATGGCAGCGCGGTGCCCCCCGCAAAGCGAGCGTTATCCCCCGCTGCCCGGCCCGGCTCACCCGTCCCATCTGCACGAGCAGTTCGCGGAACCGTTTTTCTTCTTCGCTTGTCATGGCGGACTCCTTCCTCATTTTATTTAACACACCGCAATAGTTGGCATATGTTAAATACCAAAGTAACAGTATACCCCGCAGCGGGGAAAAAACAAGTGCTGCGGGGCAGGGTTTTCAAATTGTTTACATTTTGGGGGCGGGCAGCGCGATGAAATTTGAAGCCGTTCATGGGAGCAGAGAAAAGCCCTCCCTGTGCAAGGGCTGCCGCCGCAGCGGCGTGTGGCAGCCCTTGCTTCAAGGGGAGCCTTGTCTCTATCACCATTAACTTACACTTTATTCCACTGCTTTTTTCAGTGCGTCGAGCAGGGTTGGCAGAGCCTGGGCGGCGGCGAGGCCGCCAAAGTTGACGAGGCCGCGCAGCGGCATTCCCTCCATCATCTGCAGGCTGCCTTCCGCGCTGAGTACGCCCTCACCGCCCGCGTTGCCGCCGTTCAGGGCCGTTCCGTAGCGCTGCATGATTTCCTTTATCACCGCCGCGGTGCGCGGGTCGGCAAGCAGTTCCCCAAGCGTGGTGTTCTCATCCACCGTCAGAGGCAGCAGCTTATCCGAGCGGTAGGTCAGTTCCAGCGTGGCGTGGATGTCCCGGCTGGAATGACCGAGCAGAATCTTATATTTTCCCGGGGCGGCATACCAATCACCGATTTCCTCACAATACCAGCTCAAGTCGCGCGGCGTGAGGGTGAACTCCACCTGTTTTTCCTCGCCCGGTTCAAGGGAGATTTTGACGAAGCGGCGCAGTTCTTTCGGCGGGCGTCCCGCTGTTCCTGTGCAGTCCGACACATACAGCTGCACGACCTCACGCCCCGCGCGTGCTCCCACATTGCGGACCGAGACGCGCACCTTCACACTGCCGTCCTGTTCCATCTCGGGCGCAGAAAGCTGCGGTTCACGATAGACGTAGCCTGTATAGGAAAGGCCGTGGCCGAATGGCCAGCGCACCGGCATTTTGCGCGCGTCATACCAGCGATAACCGACAAAAACGCCCTCACGGTAAAGGGCTGTGCGCCCATCGCCGGGGTAGTCGAGATAGCACGGGGTATCTTCAAGGCGCAGCGGCCAGGTTTCGGGCAGGCGGCCGCAGGGGTTGGCATCGCCCCAGAGCAGTGCGTCCGCCGCTTCCCCCACGCCCTCGCCGTCAAGGTACATACACAGCACCGAGGCCACATCGTCCGCCCATGGGCATTCCACCGGCGCGCCGGTGTGAAGGACCACAACGGTATTTTTCTGCACGGCGGCCACGCGGGCAATGAGATTATTCTGGCTCTCGGGCAGGCGCATATGGGCACGGTCGCAGCCCTCACTCTCAAAACTTTCAGGCAGGCCGGCAAAGATTACGGCAGTATCGGCATCGGATGCAGCTTCCACCGCGGCGAGGAATTCCTTCTCATCCCGCTGGTCGCGGTCCGCGGGGAAGCCCTCCACATAATGAATGTGGCGGCCGTGACGCTCGGCGGCGTCCAGCGCACTGTCCGCTTTGACGACATTGATATGGCTTGACCCGCCGCCCTGGAAGCGCGGTGCGGCGGCAAACCCGCCGATGTATACAACCTTGCTTCCCTTTTTGAGCGGCAGAGCGCCTTTATTTTGCAGAAGGACCGCACATTCCTTGGCCATCTCGGCCGCAATCGTATGGTCCCCGGCAAGGTCGAGCGCGGCACACGGCGCGGCGGCCTCATCGGCGGCGCGGAACACAATGTTCAAAATGCGGGTCACGGCGCGGTCCAGTGTTTCCTCTGCCAGCGTGCCATCCTGCACGGCGGCCACGATTTTGGCATCGTTGACGCCGCCTGAGCCGGGCATTTCAAGGTCAAGGCCGGCGGCCACACCTTTCACGCGGTCGGCCACGGCCCCCCAGTCCGACATCACAAAGCCGTCAAAGCCCCACTCATCCCGCAGAATCCCTGTGAGCAGGCGTTCGTTCTCACTCGCATAAACGCCGTTGATGCGGTTATAGCTGCACATGACGGTCCAGGGGCGGGACTTTTTGACAGCCTTCTCAAAGGCAGGCAGGTAGATTTCCCGCAGCGTTCTCTCACTCATATCGGAGGAGGCGGACATTCTGCGGTATTCCTGATTGTTGGCGGCAAAGTGTTTGATGGAAGTTCCCACGCCCTGACTCTGCACGCCGTCAATGAAGGCGGCAGCCATCTCGCCGGCCAGGCAGGGGTCCTCGGAATAATATTCAAAGTTGCGTCCGCACAGCGGGCTGCGCTTGATGTTCACCGCCGGGCCAAGCACCACGCCGACCCCCACGGCACGGGCCTCCCGTCCGATGGCCGTGCCCTCCCGCCGCAGCAGTGCGGGATCAAAGCTGGCCGCCGAAGCGCAGCCCGTGGGGAAACAGACTGCTTTAATGCTGGTATCCCGGTCCGTCTGGCTCATATCCTGGGTGCGCAGGCCGTGCGGCCCGTCAGAAACCATCATGGCAGGGATGCCGAGGCGCTCCACCGCCTTGGTGTGCCAAAAATCTGCGCCGGAACACAGCCCGGCCTTTTCCTCGAGCGTGAGCTGTTTGACCAGTTCGGGAATATTGCGTTCCATCGTTGTCCTCCTATACGCTGCGGTGCAGCTTTTTTCTCATTATACACTATTTTCTTTCCGCTTGCATCCGTTTCTTTTTCCCGAAGCCGAACTTTTGCGGAATTTTATCAAAAAGAAACACTCCGGGGCCGGCATTTCTGCCGGCCCCGGAGTGTGGTATAGGAAAACATAAAAGGGAATGGCGTGTTGATTCCCCGGCCGCAGCGGGGAAAGGCACCTTTGCCGCGCGGGGCAAAGCCGCGAATCAGACGATGCGGCGGGATTTGTGGACTCCGGTCTTTAGGAACCCGACCCATTCGGCCACGTTGACGGCGTGATCCGCAAGGCGTTCGAGGTATTTGGCGACCATAAAGAGGTCGAGGGAGTCGGCGGCGGTGTCGGGATGTGCGGCGATGAGGCGGGCAATCCCGTCCCGAATGGCCACAAAGCCGCGGTCGATCACATCATCATGGGCGATGACCTTGGCGGCGGCATCGAGGTCCACCTGCACATAGGCAGCGACTGAGGCCTTTACCATCGTGAGGACATCCCGCCCGAGGGCGAGAATATCCCGCATCAATTCCCCGGGATTTTCGGGGTCAGGGCCGCGGTGCAGGGCAATCTCGGCAATATCGCTGGCCTGATCGCCGATGCGCTCAATATCGGTCACCATCTTGAGGGCGGTGCTGACCTTGCGCAGATCGGAAGCCACAGGCTGCTGACGCAAAAGGAGCTGAAGGCAGCGGTGTTCGATCTCATGCTCACAGGCATCAATCTGGCTGTCCCGCGCCACTACGCTGCGCGCAAGTTCGACATCGCCGGTCTCAAGGGCCTTGAGGGCGCTTTCAATGGCGCCGCCCACTTCGTGACCCATCCGGGCCAGCAGCGTGTCGAGCTGCAGCAGTTCCTCATCATAGGTTTTACGGCTGCTTGGCATAAAGAACCTCCCCCTGTATCAGCCGAAACGGCCGGAAATGTAATCTTCGGTGCGCTTGTCCACCGGGGTGGAAAAGACCCGCTCGGTGGGGCCCATCTCAACAAGTTCGCCCAGCAGGAAGAACGCAGTCTTGTCCGAGATACGCGCCGCCTGCTGCATATTATGGGTGACAATGACGATGGTGTAGCGGTCCTTGAGTTCCAGCGCAAGTTCCTCCACCTTGGAAGTGGAGATCGGGTCCAGTGCGCTGGTCGGCTCATCCATGAGCAGGACCTCGGGCTCAACGGCCAGTGCGCGCGCAATGCACAGGCGCTGCTGCTGACCGCCGGACATTCCGAGTGCGCTCTTGTTCAGGCGGTCCTTGACCTCGTCCCAGATGGCGGCATCGCGCAGGGATTTTTCCACAATCTCATCAAGCTGGGACTTCTTGCGCACGCCGTGGGTGCGCGGGCCGTAGGCGATGTTGTCATAGATGCTCATCGGGAAGGGATTGGGCTTCTGGAACACCATGCCCACGCGCTTGCGCAGAACATTGACATCCATCTTGCTCTTGTAGATATCCACGCCGTCAAGCAGGATATCGCCCGAGATGCGGCACCCTTCAACAAGGTCGTTCATCCGGTTCAGGCTCTTGAGAAAGGTGGATTTGCCGCAGCCCGAAGGGCCGATGAGCGCAGTAATTTCCCGCTCGGGGATGGAGAGGCTGATGTTTTTCAGCGCATGAAAATTGCTGTAATACAGGTCCATGTTGGACACTTCAAATTTGTTCATAGTTCCCCCGTTACTTCTTCATCAGTTTTTTGGCGGCAAAGCTGCTCAGGGCATTGATGCCAAGCACCAGAACCAGCAGCACCACAGCGGTGCCGTAGGCTTCGGGAACATGAAGTCCCTCGCTTGAGAGCAGGTACATATGCACGGCCAGTGTGCGGGTGGAATCAAACAGGAAATCCTTGCCCGCAGGCACCGCCGCCACAGAGCCGGCAGTGTAGAGCAGCGCGGCGGTCTCGCCCACAATGCGTCCCGTAGCCAGGATGACACCTGACAGGATGCCCGGCATGGCGCTGGGCAGCACGATGGAGAACACCGTGCGCAGTTTGCCCGCGCCGAGGCCGAAACTGCCTTCGCGGTAGGAATCCGGCACGGCAAGCAGGGCTTCCTCGGTGGTGCGCATAATGAGGGGCAGCACCATGATGGCCAGCGTGAACGCGCCGGACAGCAGCGAAAGGCGCCAGCCGAGCTTGTTCACGAAGAACAGCATACCGAACAGGCCGTAGACGATGGAGGGGATGCCCTGCAAAGTTTCGGTCGTGAGGCGGACCAGCTTGACGAGCTTGGACCCGCGCGGCGCATATTCCACCAGATAGATGGCGGCAAACACGCCGAGCGGTGTTGCGATGAGCAGCGAAAGGGCAGTCATCAGCACGGTGTTGATGAGGGCGGGGACGAGGGAAACATTATCGGAAGTATATTCCCAGGCGAACAGACTGGGTTTGAGGTTGGGAATACCTTTGACAAGGATATACCCGATGAGCAGCACCAGAACGGCCGTGGTCGCAAAGGCCGCAAGGCGTACAAGCCAGCGCAGGATGGCGGCTTTGACGCGCGCGGCGGTGCGGTTGCGCCCGTTTTTGGGCAGCACCATGAGGGGTTTGGCGCGGGTCATGGCGGAAGAAGTTCCCGCAGCGGCATTTTCAGTCATTGCGGCCACTTCCTTTCACGGCGGAGAAGCAGAGGTTGATGAGCAGGATAAAGACGAACAGCACAACGCCGGTTGCAATGAGGGCTTCCCGGTGCAGGTCAGTCGCATAGCCCATCTCGATGACAATGTTGGCGGTCATCGTCCGCAGGCCCTTGAACAGGCCCTGCGGTATGGCGGGCTGGTTGCCCGCGACCATCACGACAGCCATCGTCTCGCCCACCGCACGGCCCACGCCGAGGATGATGGCGGACAGCACGCCGCTTTTGGCGGCGGGCAGAATCGTGGAGAAAACGCTGCGCTCATGGGTTGCGCCGAGCGCAAGACTGCCTTCATAGTAGCTGTCCGGCACGGCATCGAGGCTGCTCTTGCTCACCGTGATGATGGTGGGCAGAATCATAATGCCGAGCAGCAGCGAGGCGGTGAACATTGACAGGCCCTTGCCGCCGCGGATATGCAGGGTCTCGCGGGCAAAGTCCGATTTAAGAAAGTCCTGGATCCCCGGCGCAAGGAACATCATGCCGAAGAAGCCGTACACCACCGAGGGAATGCCCGCAAGCAGTTCCACCGCCGGCTGAAGAATCCGGTTGACGGCGGGCGAGGCAAAGCGGGACATATAGATGGCGGTCAGCACCCCGATGGGCACCCCCACCACCAGCGCGCCGGCGGTGACATAGATGGAGCCGAGAATCATCGGCAGAATGCCGTAGATGTCGTTTCCGGGTTTCCAGGTCGTACCAAGCAGGAAGCTGAGCGGTCCGATCTGCGCAATGGCAGGCAGACCGTTGGCGAACAGGAACGCGCAGATCAGCGCGACCGCAAGGATGGAGACGCAGGCGCAGGCCGTAAAGACGATGCGCATAGCCTTTTCTCTTACTCCGGCAGAGGTCAGGTTCCTCACCGCATTGACGGCGGGGCCGCCTGTTCCTTCCCGGCGCTTTGTGTTTTCATTCATTTCCTATACCTCAATGTTCAAGCGCGGGGACAGCGGGGATTTTACTCCACCTCGTTCCAGACGGTGGTCTCACCGACATAGATGCTCTTAATCTGATCCTTGGTGAGGTCCTCAATGGGGTTAGCGTTATTGACAACGACTGCGATGCCGTCCATGCAGATGGCGGTGGAAACAGCGCCGGCCTCGGTCTCGGAGTCCTTCAGGTCACGGGAAGCCATACCGATATCGCAGCTGCCTTCCACGGCGGAGTTGACGCCGGTGGTGGAGTCAGAAGTCTGGAGCTCAATCTCGGCGTTGGGGTTGACGGCAGCGTAAGCCTCAATGAGTTTTTCCATCACAGGGCTGACGGAGGAGGAACCGGCCACGACCAGTTTGCCGGCAGGCTGAGCGCTGGTGAACGCTTCGGCGGCATCGTTGCCGATGTAGCCGTGGTCAGAGATGACGGCCTGGCCATCTGCGCCCATAATGTAGGAGATAAAGTCAACGGTCAGTTCATTGCTCGGCTCGCCCTTGGTGACGATGTTGAAGGGACGGGCCAGCGTGTAGCTGCCGTTCTTGACGTTGTCGGGAGTGGCTTCAACGCCCTCAACCTTGACAGCCTTGACGGTCTCATTGAGGGAGCCCATCGAGATGTAGCCGATGGCAGTCTCGTCCGCCTGTACGGTCTGCATGACGTTGTTGGTGGAGTTTGCGATGGTGGCGGTGACGGTGGTGTTGTCCACCTTCTGGCCATCGGCGTTCTTCTCCTCAACGCCGGTCAGCTCAACAAAAGCACCGCGGGTGCCGGAACCATCCTCACGGGAGACAACGGTGATTTCCTCATCGGTGTCAAAGCCGGTTTCGGCGGCGCTGGAAGCAGCCTCGCTGGAAACAGCTTCGGAGGAAACGGCCTCGGAGGAGGCAGCCTCGCTGGAAGCGGCATTGCTGGCGGAACCGCCGCAGGCGGCGAGGGACAGAGCCATGACGGCAGCCACGGCGACGGAAACGGTTTGCTTCTTCATAATACTTCTTCTCCCTTAAACAAAAATCTATCGGTTCGTTGAACGCTCCAAAACGTACCCCGGGGCATTTCCCGGGAACAGTCCTATTGTAGCGCACCCGTGCCGTCCGATTCGACCACAAAGCGGTACAATCGGGGTAAAGTTTCGGTAATCTTCGCGGGTGAAATGAAAATTTCCCGTAAAATTTGCCCGTTCCGGGCCGCAAAATTTTTACACGCCGTTTGGTTTTGCCATTTTTTCATCGCTGTCTCGGCATTTTACAGGGATTTTACAAATCCTTTACGCTTGCATGGTATCGCATTTTGTTCTTCTTTCGCTATAATAGGATATGGTATAGTGCCATAATGTGGGCACAGAGTAAGGCCGCAGGCCTTTTTTTGGAAAACATAATCATGGAAATGGAAGTGTAACCCAGCATGAGCATATTCAATGTGTTCACCCTGATGGGCGGTATCGCCATGTTCCTGTACGGTATGGATCTGATGGGCAAAGCCCTTGAACAGACCGCAGGCAACAAATTGCAGGGCATTTTGTCCAAGATGACCTCCAGCCCCATCCGGGGGCTGCTCCTCGGCATGGCTGTCACGGCAGTCATCCAGTCCAGCGGCGCGACTACCGTCATGGCGGTCGGCTTTGTCAACTCGGGCCTGATGGAGCTGCATCAGGCCATCGGTGTGATTATGGGTGCCAACGTCGGCACCACCGTCACCGGCTGGCTGATGTCGCTTTCCGGCCTTGAGGGTGACTCCCTGCTCGTGAAGATGCTCAACCCCAGTGCGTGGGCGCCGATCCTCGGCTTCCTCGGCATCTTCCTTTATATGCTCGGCAAGGACAAGGACCGCAAGCGCGGCGTCGGCAAAATCATGATCGGCTTCTGGCTGCTCATGGCCGGCATGAGCACGATGTCCAGCTCAATGAGCCCGCTCGCCGATGAGCCGTGGTTCATGGAGATGTTCCTCAGCTTCTCCAACCCGCTGCTCGGCGTTCTGGTGGGCGCACTGCTGACGGCGGTGCTGCAGTCCTCCTCGGCTTCGGTGGGTATTCTGCAGGCGCTGACCTCAACGGGAGCGGTGACCTACTCGGCCGCCGTGCCCATCATCATGGGTCAGAACATCGGCACCACCGTCACGGCGCTCATCTCCTCGGCGGGCGCGAACAAGAACGCACGCCGCACGGCTGTCGTTCACCTGTACTTCAACGTCATCGGCACCGTGGTGTTCCTGTGCCTGTTCTATGGGCTGAACGCCGTGATTGGTTTCTCCTTCTTCAATGAGACGGCCAACACTTTCGGCATTGCCATCGTCCACACGGTCTTTAATGTGGTGACCACCGCCATCCTGCTGCCGTTCAATCGGCTGCTGGAAAAGCTGGCCATCCTCACGGTGCCTGACGATCCCGCCGAGCACGAGGAGGAAATTTCCCTGCTCGACGAGCGTCTGCTCTCCACGCCTTCCGTGGCTGTGGGCCGTGCCATGCTGACCGGCGGCGATATGGCGGAAATCTGCCGCACCGCCCTGCTTCAGGCCATGTCCACCACCCGGCACTGGGATGATGCCATTGCGGACGAGGTGGACCGCAAGGAGGAGGCCGTGGACCATTACGAGGACGTTCTTGGCACCTATCTGGTCAAGCTGTCCGCAAAGAGCCTCTCGCGGGAGGATAACCGCACGGTCAACACGCTGCTCCACACCATCAACGATTTTGAGCGCATCTCGGACCACGCGGTGAACCTGCTCAAGACCGGGCGGGAAATCCGTGACAAGAATATCGCTTTCTCGAAGGAAGCCATGGATGACCTTTCGGTCCTCGAAGCCGCTTTGCAGGATATTCTCAACCGCACGGTGGACGCATTCCAGAAGAACGACTGCTACGCCGCAGGCAAAATTGAACCGCTCGAGCAGGTCGTGGACGGCCTTGTTCGGGAAGTCAAGACCCGCCACATCGCCCGCCTTCAGGCCGGCGCCTGCACGATCGAGTACGGCTTTGTGCTCGATGACCTGCTGACCAACTACGAGCGCATTGCCGACCACTGCTCCAACATTGCCGTTGCGATGATTGAGGTTGCGGATGACCGGTTCGACACGCATGAATATCTCAATCACATTAAAAACGGCGAAAGCCCCAGCTTTGAAAAGCGCTATGAGCGCTACCGCGGCCGCTATACCTTTGCCCCGGAACTTTACGGCGGGGAGAAGAATGACGCCGACAAACAGTAAAAACGCGGCCTGAAGTCCGGGCAAAGCCGGCCCGACCGCAAGGAGGAACGGTATGATCTATATTGTGGAGGATGATGCCAGCATCCGGGAACTTGAACAGTACGCGCTGGAAACCAACGGGTTCCCGGCACAGGGCTTTGCGGACGGGGCCTCGTTCCGCAAGGCTCTGCGGGAGAAAGTGCCCGAACTGGTGATTCTGGATGTCATGCTCCCCGATGAGGACGGCTACCAGATTCTCGGCCGTCTGCGGGAGAACGCCGCCACCCGCACGGTCCCCGTCATTATGGTGACGGCCAAAACCAGCGAAATTGATGTGGTCAAGGGCCTTGACCACGGCGCAGACGATTACCTCTGCAAGCCGTTCGGCATTATGGAATTCATCAGCCGGGTCAAAGCGGTGCTGCGGCGCAGTGCCGCCGCGGCGCCCGCCGGGACTGCCACGCTGCGGTTCGGGGCCATCGTGCTGGATGATATGTCCCGCACCGTGACGGTGAACGATGAACCGGTCGAGCTGACCTTCAAGGAATACTCGCTGCTGCATTATTTTCTTGAGCATCCCGGCGAGGTGCTCTCCCGCGAGCGCATCATGAAAGCCGTGTGGGACACCGATGACCTTCTGGAATCCCGCACGATTGATATGCACGTCCGCACGCTGCGGCAGAAGCTCGGCGAAGCGGGCGAGGTCATCTGTACAGTGCGCAAAGTCGGCTACAAACTGTCCGCCCGCGGTGCAGAGGAGGGCGAAGATGTCTGACCAAAACGCTGCGCGCCGTCCTCGGAGCATGGCGCGGCTGCTGCGCAGTGCGCTGATTCTGGTGGGGATTTTGTCGGTGCTGCTCAGCGCATTCGGCGCCGCATTTCTCTTTCACCGCGCCTTTGCGGAGCAGGTGGACCGGGATCTTGCGCGCACGGCGGCGGCCGTTGCCGCCGGATATGAGGAGAGCGGGGACGCGCCGGAAGCGCTGACCCGCTATGACAGTTCCGACCTGCGCCTGACCCTCATTGCACCGGACGGCTCGGTGCTGTTTGATTCCCTTACCGCACAGCCGGATTCCCTGCCCAACCACGCAGACCGCCCCGAGGTCATAGCGGCGCTGCAAAACGGTTCCGGTGCAAGCGTGCGCCGCAGCGCAACGCTCGGGATGGAAACCCACTATTACGCCCTGCGCTTATCAGACGGAACCGTTCTGCGTCTAGCGGACGAGACGAGTGATGTCTGGAGCAGCTACAACCGCGTCCTGCCCGTGCTGCTGGTGATCTGCCTGCTCATCATCGTGCTGGCGGCGGTTCTGGCAGCGGCCATTGCACGGTGGATGGTACAGCCCATTGACCGGATGGCGGAGCATCTTGACACGATTGAGGCCGACGTTCCCTATGAAGAACTCATTCCCCTTGCGCATACCGTTCAGTCCGACCGCAAGCTGCGCGAGGACAACGAGACCATCCGCCGGGAGTTCACGGCCAATGTGAGCCACGAACTGAAAACGCCGCTCACAAGTATTTCGGGCTATGCGGAACTGATTGAAAACGGCATGGCGCGCCCCGAGGACATCCCCGCGTTCGGTCAGCGGATTCACAAGGAAGCCAAGCGAATGATTGCGCTTGTGTCGGATATTTTGCAGCTTTCCGAGCTGGACGGCATGAGCAAGCAGGCCGAAACCAGCGAAACCGTGGAGTTTGTGCCGGTGGATTTGGCGGCCCTCACAAAGGAAGTCGCGGGGAACATGACAATGAACGCCCGCCGTGCCTACATCACGCTGCAATACAGTGCCGCACCCGCCATGGTCCGCGGCAGCCGCGACCTTTTGAGCGAACTGCTGACCAATTTGTGCGACAACGCCATCCGCTACAACCGCCCCGGCGGTCATGTGGACCTGAGCTGCGGCGTTGGGCCGGATGGCTGTGCCTTCCTCTGTGTGGAGGATAACGGCATCGGCATCCCGCAGGACGCACAGGACCGCGTGTTTGAGCGGTTCTACCGCGTGGACAAGTCCCGCTCCAAGGCGACCGGCGGAACGGGCCTGGGCCTTGCCATCGTCAAGCACATTGCGGTGCTTCACGGCGCAAAGATTGAACTGAAATCCACAGTCGGCACCGGCACCGCTGTGCGGGTAACTTTCCCGAAAGAGTGAGCCGTCTGCCGCACCTCTTGAAAATACTCATACAGCAAACAGCCCGCTGGGATTTTGTTTCCCAGCGGGCTGTTTGTCGTTTTGTATTGAATTTTATAAATTATACAGTTTGTTGAATTTCAATGACAACCAGTTCGGTGCGTCCCTCCGTGCGGATTTTGTACCCCCAGGTGCCGGTGCCGCAGCTGACCACGGCGGTACAGCCGGGGGTGATGCGCTTTGCACCGCGGTTGACCTCATTATAGCGGAACAGCCGCGCTGCCACGCCGGTGGGCCAAATCTGCCCGCCATGCGTGTGGCCGCTCAAAATTAAATCCGCTCCGGCCTCGGCATCCGCCCGCAGTTCCCGCGGCTCATGGTCCAGCATGATGGTGTAAATTTCATCCGGACCGCCGGGCAGCAGTTCCGCGGGCGCAAAGCGCAGGCGTTTTGTGAACAGCCAGTCCTTGCGTCCCACGATGCGCAGCGGCACCCCATCCAGCCGGGTCAGAACAGCCACGTCCTCGAGCACCCGGATGCCCGCCGCGGCAAAGGCCGTCTCAAGGTCGGCGCGGGTGTAGCACGGTTCCTTCCAGTGGTGGAAAATATCATGGTTGCCAAAGACGAACCATTTGCCGCCGGGCGCTTCGAGCCGGGCAAAAAATGCGTTGAAGGAATCAAAGTTTTCCCGGGACACATACTCGTCATAGATGTCCCCGGTCAGCACGATGAGGTCGGGGTGCAGGTCCCGGATGCGCTGTTCCAGTTCGGGGATGCGGCTGCGGTCCATTGCTCCGCCGCCGGGATGCAGGTCACTGATTTGGAGGATCCGCAGCTTTCCGCCGGGCAGTTTTTTCTTTGTTGTGAGGCGATAGGTGGTGGTATGCAGCCGCACCGCGCGGAAATATGCCCAAATCATGATGAGCGCGGTCAGCACCCACGCAAGCAGCCCGCCCATCCAGAGTGTTTTCCACCCCCGCAGCGCGGCACCGCCCGCCAGACAGGCAATCAGCCAGACGAGGTCCCCCACAAGGTAGATTCCCGTGAGGTAACATTCCGCAATCATGCCCGGGCCAAGCGGGTTGCGGCCCAGCCAGCCGGTCAGAATAAGCAGCAAAAGCGGAATTCCAAAATACGCAAGCGGCGCAGAGCCTGCAAAACAGGCCACAAAGGGCAGGCACAGAAAATTGAGGTACAGCACGGCCGCTGACAGGACCTGCCCAATACGCGGCAGCGCAAACTGAACAAACCGCCCGTACATGGGCATCGCTCCTTTCCTCCCCTGCGCGGGGCATTTATTTCCCGCACAAAAAGCGGGCGGGTGCAAAAACAAAGAGTGAAGCCCCCGGCCGGGGATTCCGGCGTTTTGCGCTTCACTCTTTTGTATTCCCTGAAACCGGCGGAACTAAACCGAAGGATTCGGCAAATCCGGGGCACAGGAATTTTCAGTCACTCAGGCGTTTTCGCCGTTCTTTTCGCGGATTGCCTGGTCGATGGCACGGGCAGCCTCCTTGCCGGCGCCCATGGCGAGGATGACGGTTGCCGCACCGGTGACGGCATCGCCGCCGGCGTAGACGAAGGGACGGCTGGTCAGTCCGTCAGGACCGTTGGTGATAATGCAGCCGTGCTTGTCCGCATCGAGACCCGGGGTGGTGGAACGGATGAGGGGGTTCGGGGAGGTGCCGAGCGCCATAATCATGGTATCGACATCCAGCTCGAACTCACTGCCCTCCTTGACGATGGGACGGCGGCGGCCGGAAGCGTCCGGCTCACCCAGTTCCATCTCAACGCAGGTCATGCCGCGGACATAGCCGCGCTCATCGCCCAGAACTTCAACGGGGTTCGTGAGGGTCTTAAAGATGATGCCCTCCTCCTCGGCGTGCTCGACCTCCTCGCGGCGGGCGGGCAGTTCCGCCATACCGCGGCGGTAGACAATGTAGACGTTCTCGGCGCCCAGGCGCTTGGCGCAGCGGGCTGCGTCCATGGCCACGTTGCCGCCGCCCACAACGGCGACAGAGCGGCTCTTCATGATGGGCGTATGGCTGCCGGGCTGGTAAGCCTTCATCAGATTGACGCGGGTGAGGTACTCGTTGGCGGAGTAGACGCCGTTCAGGCTCTCGCCCGGGATGCCCATAAAGCGGGGCAGGCCGGCGCCGGAGGCAATATAGACCGCCTCAAAGCCGTAGTCATTCATCAGTTCATCGATGGTCAGGACCTTGCCGATGACCATATTGCACTCAATGTCCACGCCGAGTTCCTTCAAGCCCTCGACCTCGTGCTGAACGATGTCCTTGGGCAGACGGAATTCCGGAATGCCGTACATCAGCACGCCGCCCGCCACATGGAGGGCTTCATACACGGTGACTTTATAACCCATCTTGGCAAGGTCGCCCGCCACAGTCAGACCGGAGGGGCCGGCGCCGATGACAGCGACCTTATGGCCGTTGGGTTCCGGTTTGACGGCGGGGGTATGAACATTCTCACGGTGCCAGTCAGCCACAAAGCGCTCCAGACGGCCGATGGCGACCGGCTCGCCTTTGATGCCGCGCACGCACTTGCCCTCGCACTGGTTTTCCTGCGGGCAGACTCGGCCGCAGACGGCGGGCAGAGCGCTGGACTTGGCGATGACCTGATAGGCGGCCTCAAAGTCACCCTCGGCTACCTTAGCGATAAAACCGGGAATATCAATCTCAACCGGGCATCCGGAACGGCACAGCGGCTTCTTGCACTGAAGGCAGCGCTTTGCCTCGTTGACGGCCATCTCGGGGGTATAGCCCCGCGCCACTTCCTTGAAGTTCTTATTGCGGACATTGGGGTCCTGGCTGGGCATGGGGCACTTTTTCGGGTCCATGTTGGGCATATTATTCAACCTCCTTCTTGAGCAGGTTGCATTCCGCCTCGCGGTCCGCAGCCTCGGCATCGCGGTACATCGCGCCGCGCTTCATGGCCTCGTCAAAATCGACCTCAAAGCCGTCAAAATCCGGGCCGTCCACACAGGCGAACTTGGTCTTGCCGCCCACCGTCAGGCGGCAGCCGCCGCACATACCGGTGCCGTCCACCATGATGGGGTTCATCGAGACGACCGTCTTGATGTTGTAGGGTTTGGTGGTCTTGACGACAAACTTCATCATGACCAGCGGTCCGATCGCGATAACCTCGTCAAAATCGGCACCCGCCTTGATTTTTTCCTCAAGCGGCACCGTCACAACGCCCTGACGGCCGTAGGAGCCGTCATCGGACATGATAATCAATTCATCACAGCAGGCGCGGAACTCATCCTCAAGGATTACAAGGTCCTTATTGCGGAAGCCCACAATGCCGGTCACGCGGGTGCCCTGTTCTTTGAGTGCCTGCGCAACGGGCAGCGCGATGGCGCAGCCCACGCCGCCGCCGACAACACAGACGTTCTTCAGCCTCTCAATCTCGGTTGCCTTGCCCAGAGGGCCGACAAAGTCATGGACATAGTCGCCTTCCTTGAGCGCGTTGAGCTCCATGGTGCCGCCGCCGACAACCTGGAAAATAATCCCAACGGTGCCCGCCTCGCGGTCATAGTGTGCGATGGTCAGAGGGATACGCGCGGAGTCCTCTCCGGCCCGGACAATGATAAACTGCCCCGCCTTCGCCTTTTTGGCAATCAGCGGCGCCTCGATGACCATTTCGGTCACTGTGGGGTTCAGTTCCCGTTTTTTGACGATTTTGAACACGGTGTAACCTCTTTTCTCCGTTTTGATATTCCGGCTCTCCCTTTAATGCCGGGCTGCTGACTAACAGTTTTATTTTACAAGGTTTTCGGGGGCTTGTAAAGTGAAAAAACACTGTACGAAATGCCAAATACGCCTTTCCGGGGAAAGGTTTTTCCCGCAGGGTCCGGCGTTCAGGCAGGAAGGACCGCCTCACGGGAAAATTTACTCGTATGCAGACGCTGGCAATCGGCGTGATTTTGTGGTATAGTATGGGAACTGTGCCATTTCCCTGCCTTTTTTGCAAAAAAATATTGCGTCTTGGCGCAGAGCGTGTATAATAGTAATGTGTAGAATTGACGAATGGTGCGGCTGTGCCGCTGCGCGGCGCACCGTCTGGAGGAGACCGATATGACAAAGCAAGATATGTTGCAGTTAAAAATGACTGCGACCCGTGTGCGGATGGGCATTATTGAAGCGACCCATGGTGCCAAGAGCGGACATCCGGGCGGAAGCCTTTCCGCGGCGGACGTGCTGACTTACCTGTACTTCAAAGAGATGCAGATTGACCCGCACAACCCTCAGGACCCCGAGCGTGACCGCTTTGTGCTGTCCAAGGGTCATGCGGCACCGGCTCTGTACTCCGTTTTGGCGGAGCGCGGCTTCCTTCCCGTGGAGGACCTGCCCACGCTGCGCCATCTTGGCAGCTACCTGCAGGGCCATCCCAACATGAACACGGTCCCCGGTGTGGACATGAGCACCGGCAGTCTGGGTCAGGGCGTTTCCGCCGCCGCCGGTATGGCGCTGGCCGCCCGCATGAAGAACCCCGACATCAACGTTTACACCCTGCTGGGTGACGGCGAGATTGAGGAGGGCGAGTGCTGGGAAGCCTTCATGTTCGCCAACCACTATAAGCTCGACAATCTCTGCATCATGATTGATGTCAATGGCCTTCAGATTGATGGCCCCACCTCCAAGGTCATGAACGCCGAGCCGCTTGACCAGAAGATGGACGCCTTCGGCTTCAACACCATCATCTGCAACGGCAACAGCTTTGCTGATTTGGAGCAGGCCTTCATCCTGTTTGACCGTGCGCACGGTTCCGGCAAGCCCACCTGCTTCTTGCTCCACACCACAAAGGGTCTGGGCGTAAGCTACATGGAGAACGCGGTGGACTGGCACGGCAAGGCCCCCAACGATGCACAGTACCGCCAGGCAATGGAGGAGCTGCGCAGCAGCTACGAGATTCTGCAGAAGGAGGCCGAACGCAATGGCTGAGATGAAAAATGTGGCGACCCGTGACAGCTACGGTGCCGCTTTGCTTGAACTGGCTGACGCCGGTCACGATGACATCATCGTTTTTGACGCCGACCTGTCCGCCTCCACCCGCACCGAAGTGTTTGCCAAAAAATACCCCGAGCGTTTCTTTGACTGCGGCATTGCCGAGGCCAACATGGTGAATGTCGCCGCCGGCGCTTCCACGTTCGGCTATGTGCCGTTTGTTTCCACCTTTGCGATGTTTGCGGCGGGCCGTGCTTACGAGCAGATCCGCAACACCATCGGTTATCCTGCGCTCAACGTCAAGATTGCTGCCACCCACGGCGGACTGTCCGTCGGTGAGGACGGCGCTTCCCATCAGTGCTGCGAGGATTTTGCGCTCATGCGCACGATTCCCGGCATGGTTGTGATGTGCCCCGCCGATGACCTGGAAGCCCGCGCTGCCGTGCGCGCCGCCTACAATCACAAGGGTCCTGTCTATCTCCGGTTCAGCCGTCTGGCCACCCCCGTCATCCATGACGAGAGCAATTTCCGTTTTGAGATTGGCAAGGGCGAGGTCCTGTGCGATGGTTTCGATGTTGCCGTTATCTCCACCGGTCTGATGACCAGCGAAGCCCTCAAGGCCGTCAAGGCCCTCAAGCAGCAGGGCATCAACGTGCGTCTGATCAATATGCCCACCATCAAGCCGCTCGATGAGGAGATCGTCCTGCGTGCCGCCCGCGAGTGCCACCGCATTGTCACGGTGGAGGAGCACAGTGTCATCGGCGGCCTGGGTGAAGCGGTGTGCAGCACGGTGAGCGAGAAGTGCCCCGTTCCTGTGCGCCGTCTGGGCGTTCAGGATTGCTACGGCACGTCCGGTCCCGCATGGGATGTGCTGCGCAAGTTCGGCCTGACGGCGGATGCCATCGCTGAGGAAATCCGCGAGTTCGCCAAGGCGGACTGACATTTCCCTGGAGAACCTTCCTTGGCTTTTCTTTTGAACGGATAATTTGTAAAATGAAAACGCTCCCTGTCGCTGACAGGGAGCGTTTTTTGCTCTGGCAAAATTGTGATCAGAAAGCGGCGCAGGTAAACACGGCGGCACCGCTTGCCTTCGCCGCTGCCAAACCCGTAACACTGTCCTCAAAGATGATGGTATGGGCTGCGTCCACCCCAAAGTACGCCATTGCCCGCAGATATCCCTCCGGATCCGGCTTGCTGCGGGTCACATCCTCCTGGGTCAGAATCAATTCAAAAAGGCCGCGGCAGGCAAACCGCTCCAGAATTTCCTCGGCATTGCGGCGGCTTCCGGTGGTGACGAGTGCAAGATGGCAGGTCGGTGCCATCGCCTCAAGGATGGCAAAGAGTGCTTCATTCCTGCGCGCCGCGCCAAGGCATTCCGAATACAGTGCCTTTTTGCGCTCATGGACCCGCTCGACCGCCTCGGCGGTGGGCGAACCGCCCATCACTTCGGGAAGGAAATCCTTATAATGCCGCCCGTTGCACTGTGCGGCGTAAGTCTCATCGGTGAGCGGGAAGCCCTCCTGTGCCAAAGCGCGGCGGTAACTCTCGGCGTTGACGGTTACCGTGTCAAACAGCGTGCCGTCAAGGTCCACGGCAATCAGGTTTTTCATTTCCATCCCTCCCGGTTCCATTCGTCCAGGTCGTTGGCCACCATCACCAGCCCGGCATAGAACATCGGCGCGCGTTTTTTGTCCCGGTTCAGCTTGTTGGGCATCAGACGCAGCCAGTGAATGAGTTCATGGGCAAAAATGCTGTGCAGTCCCTCCGGGCCGTACCGCTCCCGCAGGTCGGTGCGCACCGCGCTGAGCAGCCTGTCATAGGCAGCGGAGCGGGTGAACTGGAAGTCAATGTGATTTTCCTGCACCGTACAGTGCGGGGTCATCATCATAAACTCATAGCCGCCGTGCAGGCTCTGAAGAAGTTTGCCGTAGTCAAGGAAGGGGCTGTCATGAATGTTTCCGGTGTTGGGGTCAATGATGTACCAGCTTTTTTCGGGGTCCTGCTCATCGGTGCGGCAGATAATGTTCTCCACCGTCAAATCCCCGTGGATATCCGCCAGCGGGTCATTGGCAAAGAGCGCGCGCAGCCGCTCATGGTCGAACAGTTCCGGCATCTCACTGAGATTTTTGCACTTTCGCCCGTTGACCCAGATTATGTCATAGTTCCACAGCTCGCGCAGAATTCTTGAATCCCGTATCTTTTCAAGGTTTGCATCCACTTTGGCCGTGAGATAGGCCTCCACCCCGGCGGGGTCTGCCGGGCGGGCCGTGGGCGCATAGAGCTTTTCGTCCAGTGTGCGCAGCACACTGCGCAGGATGGCCGTACTTTTTTCAGCAGGGTTGGAATGGATGTAGCGGAACAGCCCGACCGCGCTCCCGGAATAGGCCATATCGTACCAGCAGCATCCGTCTCCGCCGCCCTGACGCAATATCTCGCACAGGGGCAGGCGGTTCTCATTGCGGCGGAGCCACGCAAGCTGTTCCGCGAGCTTATCCCCGTCCGCGCCGAACGCATATTTTCGGTAAAACGTCACATTTTGCGCCATGCACAGCATGGTGGTGGCATTGGAGCCGGCGGAATAGTCCTGAAGGATTGTGACATCACGGTTCATCTCGATAAACCGGTCCGCGTAGTTTTTGCTTTGCAGGCTGAAATACTGGCTCAGGAAGGTTCCCCGGTCGCGCGGGTCCACCTGGGGCAGCAGGCTGAGATAGCTCGGTTCCCCCTCCCCCGCATTGACGGCAGGCGCCGTGCGGTTCAGCCAGGTGCGCAGACGCTCCGGCAGAAGCGGCGCGGCAAACATGGCCGCAATCGGCAGCAGAAACCATACCGCAACGAGGATTCGGGCGGCCGCGCTCAGATTCAGCCCGCCGGTCACACCAAGGCTCATGGCATCCACGCTGTTGAGGCCAAACAGCATATCAAAGACCTGAATCACTCCAAAATTTCCCTGTGCCCCGCCCATGGCGGTGATGCTGCTCCCCAAAAGCGCGTAGGAGGCAAGGTAGGCAGCCCACATCAGCACCGTATTGAGGGCAAGGCGCCCCATGCGGATGCGGCGCAGGTCCTTGAAGGTGTTAATCAGGCTCCAGCAGAACGCCAGCCCATCCAGCTTGATGGTATCATTGAAGATACTGCACACCGCCAGGCAGAGCCGCTTCAGGGCATCGCGCAGCAGCACGACCAGCACAAGCGCAGCCGCCAGAACAAGTGAGAACACAAGATAGTACCGCGCCGCGGCCGCCACGCCGGCACCGCCCTGTCCCGCAAGGGCAAACACGCCAAAGCCCAGCGCCACGAACCAGACATCCAGGAACCGATCCATTATGACGGTAGCGAGCGCAAAGCCCGTTCCGTTCTGCATCCTGCGGCCGGCGTACACTGCGCGGAACAAGTCCCCGACATGGAAGGGCAGCAGGAAGTTGACCGCATAGCCGCCGGCCATTCCGCGAAGCAGGTCACGGCGGACGGGGCGTTCATGAATCTGGATGAACTGCTCCCAGCGGAGCAGACGGAACATATGCCCCAGCAGCACAAAAGCCGCCGAGGCCAGCAAAAGAATCAGCGATGTTCCGATATTCTGCAAGAAAATTCTCCTCAATTCAGGCCGTCAAAGGCCATGTTGTTTTCACTTTTTTCGGCGTGCTCATACTCAGCCGGCGTGCCGAAAGGCAGATGGTAATCCGTCGGAAATCCGCGCAGATCTGCGCCCTGTGCGGCCAAAACGTTGTAGATGCCCGAGACAAAAAACTCCTTGTACTCGCAGTTTTTAAGGTATTTCGCACAGGCATCCGCATAGAGTTCCCGGTTTTTGAAGTAGTATGCCCCGCAGATTGCCTCGTGGCTGACGACCTGCTTTTCCACCGTGCGGCAGACCTTTCCATCCGGGCCGTATTGCAGGTAGCTGTATGCCGGGGAGTCGCTCGGGAAGGTCAGCAGTGCGCCGTCCGGGCCATCGGCAAAATTCCCCGCCGCGCAGAAATCATTGAAGGCCGAGCAGCGGAACAGATGATCGCAGTCATTGAAGATGAGAGGCTCGCCGGCAGGCAGGCCCTCGGCACCGCGCAGCGCCGTGATTGCCGCGCCTTCGGTAACAGCGGGCAGCGCCACAATGCGGGCATCCGGATAGTATTTTTTGATTTCCCGGTCAATGGCAAAGTCCCGGATATGCTCCTCAAGCACCACAAAGGTAATCGAGGCGCAGTCCACGAAATGGGCAATGCTCTGTGTCGCCCAGAAAAAGAACGGTTTTTCGTGAATTTCAATCAGTGGTTTGGGGCAGACGAAGCCATTTTCAAAAAAGCGGCTGCCGCGCCCTGCCATGGGCATGACAAGGTGAAGTTTCATTCTTCATTCCCCTTTCGCATCACGGGCCGCGAGCATCGCGCACTCGGCTTCCACAACGCGGCGCAGACCTTCCCGGATGTCCACCTGCGGGGTCCAGCCGTAGAGTTCTTTTGCGTGCGCGTTGTCGCACAGGGAATACTTGTTCACCTCATGGTCAAGAATCTCCGGCTTAATGCCGTAGGCACCGCCGTAGAGTTCGGGATATTTGGCCCAGTAGTGGCTGGTGGGGCAATATTTGGCTTCAATGTTTTTGCCCATCAATTCACAGGCGATGGCGTACAGTTCCCGCACCGAGTAGTTCTGGTTGCTCGAGACATTCACCGCGTCAAAGCCGGGGCGGTCCCAGACCCGCATGGCCAGGTCGATGAGGTCATCCACATAGATATAATCCCGGCGCTGGCTGCCGTCCGAATGAAATTCCGGCACGCGGTCATAGTAGAGTTCGCGGATCATGTATCCCACAAAAGGCGGCTGCTTGCGCAGGCAGTCAATGTGGGGGCCGTAGACGTTGGCAAACCGCAGGCAGGTCACATTCATGCCGTAGGTCTCGGCAAAGCTGCGGCAGAACTGCTCGCCGCAGTATTTGGTGCTGGGATAGATGAGCGTAGGCGCATTGAAATTGTCCTCCACGGTGGGGAACTGCGTCTCATTTTCATACATTGCGTTGGTGGATGCCTGAATGACGTGCTTCACACCGGTGCGGCGGGAAAGTTCCAGTACATTGACCAGCCCGAGCGTATTGACCGAGACGGCCTCCACCGGATCGCTCTGGCAGTCCGGAAGCGGCGCAATGCCCGCAATGTTGTAGACAATATCAAAGTGTTCTTCCTCAAAGAGGGCACTCATTTCCTCCTTGTCCCGAATGTCCATCCGGCGGACATGGGCAGAAAAATCATGGTCGGGAAAGTGCAGGTTGTCGGTATTTCCGTAACTGAAATTGTCCACGCCCACAACCTCGTGGCCGCGCTGCCAGAGCGCGTGCATAAGCTGACCGCCAATAAATCCGGCTGCGCCGGTGATGAGAATCTTCATGAAGCTGCCTCCTTACAGGTTGGACGCCACAACGGTGCCGGTGTAGTCCTCGATGACATTTTCCCGCCATTCGCGGCGAACAAATTCATCCTTGTTTTTGAGATACCGCCCGCAGAGTTTGAGCAGGCTGATGCCAAAGCTGGTGAGTTTATTGTTGGAGACCTGGTCCTCCTCCCGCCAGGAAATCGGGAAAAAGTGGATTTTCTGATTAAGGCGGCAGAGCGCCAGAATCATACAGTCATTAAAGTACAGCGTATCGGGGAATTTTTTGTAGTATTCGTTTTTGAGCGGTTCCACGGCATAGAGATTCAGCCCACTGCCGAGGTCGGTGATTTTCCGTCCCGCCACTGCGCTGAACAGCCAGTTGAAGCCATGGTTGCCCACGACCCGAAGGGTGCTGTATCCCTTGATGCGGCTGCCCTTCATAAAGCGGGAACCAAGGCAGCAGTCGTATTTTTTATACGTTCCGCTCTCGATGAGGGGCAAAAGGTCCCGGATGTCGCCCTGGTCATCACCGTGAAGCACCACCACATAGTCAAAGCCGTGTGCCGCCGCATAGCCAAACGCCACCTTATGGCTGCCCCCAAGACCGTAGTTCCGGTCATTGCGGATCAGCCGGACCGGTGCTGCCGGGTGTGCCGCCATCCAGCCGCGCACCGCGTCCTCGGTGCCATCGGTGGAGCGGTTATTCACAACGATGCACTCCGCCGCAAACGCCGCCACTTTCGGGTCGAGCAGCTGTTCAAGCACCCGGGTGACCTGCTTTTCACAGTTGTAGGCCGGAATAAAAATCAAAAATCGGTCCGTCATATTTTCCTTTGCTCCTTCTTGAATGTGCGCGGTCTCTCGGCCCTGCCCATCATTTGTTCTGTGCGGAATCGTCCGGTTCTTCCTGGCCAAGGCACTGAACCAGCCGGAGAATCAATTCCTGCTTTTGCGGGCTGAGATTTCCGATATGCAGGCAGTAATCGTCATTCAATCCCAAAAGGTAATCTGCCGAGACATGAAAGATTTCACAGAGTGCGAGAAGATTCGCCACCGAGGGCATCGAAACTCCCATCTCCCACGCATTGATCGCACTGCGGGACACCCCCACATCATGCGCCAGCGCCGCCTGTTTGATTCCGCTCTGCTCCCGCAGTTGTTTCAGGTTATCGCAAAACACCGCAGTGCCCCCTTTCTGTAACAATAATACAATAATTTTGCATGACATTATAATGTCATAAATATATAGTTAAGTATCAAGAAAGACACCCTAACTGACCACTGTGCTGTCAGTTAGGGTGTCTTGCTGGATTTTCTATTCCGTGAAAAAGTCGGGTCAGGGCAAAGAATTTGGTTCCGTGTCCACCACAAGGACCTCAAGGCGGGCCGTGCCGTGGGTGACGGGGTAGCGCTCCGCGATGGGAATATTTTCCTCAATCCAGGCGTGGAACTGTGCCATATCGCGAACCTCGTCCTCATCATACAGGATAATGTCGGGCAGTTTTTCAGGCAGTTCCTCGTAGTATTGAATAAGTCGGGGATCGCTGTCAGTGCCCGAAATCACCGTGGCCTGCGCAACGGTGAGGGTTCCCTCGTCCATCATGAACCCGCTGCCGTGCATCAGGCCAATGGCCTGCAGGAGCGCGCTTCCCTCGTAGGGCTCGAGGGCTTCGGCGAGTGCTGCCTGGGTGTCGGCCATTTTTGCATCCGCCCAAATCCCGGCGCAGGGTCCGGTTTGAATCTGCTTGAGCTGTGTATCCCGCACATTGGCGGGTACCCAGCCGGTGACAAGGATGCACCAGAATCTTGCGGCGAGCAGAAAAGCAATCCATGCCGTCAGTGCCGCGCTGCCTTCCGGGAGCCCCCGCGTTTCATCGCGGCTGTCCCGCTCCGCAAGAGCCATCAGGCCGCAGAGGGCGGGCCAGGTCAGGTACATAAATGTCGGGGCAAGGCCCAGCAGCGTAGAGCGCAAAATGAAAAGGTAGGCCACAATCCCCGGCAGAAAGCCCAGCCAGAACAGCGGCTCCCGCGCCGTGCCCCGGCTGCCACGGAAGGCCCAGGCCCCCGCCAGCACCACAATGGGAAGGAACTGGCGGACATCCACGGAGGAATCCCGCAGCATACAAAAGATGCATTCCGCCATGGAACAGACACACCA
>JAQXGE010000060.1 GCA_029006135.1 Oscillospiraceae bacterium
TATGCGGCTTTATATGGAGTTTTCCGGCTGCTGCGATATTGTAATCGGTGCAGCGCGTATCCTTGGCTATGACCTGATTGAAAACTTCCGCAGTCCTTTTGAGGCCGTCAGTTTTTCGGACTTTTGGTCCCGCTGGCACATCAGTCTGACCAGCTGGCTGCAGGAATACATCTATTTCCCTCTGGGAGGCAGCCGCTGCAATGTGCTCCGGCATATGCTCAACCTTATTATCGTCTTTGCAGTGAGCGGACTGTGGCACGGCGCAGACTGGCGGTACCTCGAATGGGGTCTTGCCTGCGGCATTGTCTCGGTCATTGCCAAGCTGACCAGCGCTCCTCGCAAGGCGCTGGGACGCTATAACCCACTTTACCGGGAACCGGCAGTCAAGAAATTCATCCAGCAATGCATCACTTATCTGCTTTTCAGCGGAACGCTTGTGTTTTTTGCCTGTGCACTGTATAACGCTGCGCCCGGCACGGTCTTTGCCGGGCTGCTGACCGGTTGGGAAGGCGGGCTTTCCGCCGCCTGGCAGAGCGTTTTGAGTCTAATCTCTGCCTGCGGCATTGATGGACGGATGCCCGTTGTGCTGATTTGCGGGTGCGGCATTGTGCTTTTGGCCGAACACAACGGCCGCAACATTGCCCGCTGGATTAGGAATCAGTGCTTTGTACTGCGCTGGACACTCTATTATGCAGCCGCAGCCGCCATCCTTTTCTTTGGTGCATTCGGCCAGTCTGCGTTTATCTACCAGCAATTCTGAGGGAGGGAACAAGTATGTCAAGAAAGAACACGTCTCCTGTTCCCCGCTCCCCTCAGCACGTCAGCCGGGACGTCCGCACACAAAGCGATCGTCCCGGCCGTGCATCGGCCGGGAATGGCAGCGCCTCCCCAAGCCGAAGTGCTGTTGCAGCTCCGGAGCGCCCACGCACGCAGACAAAGAAAAAGCCATCCCGCAAGCGAAAGAAAAAGGTCAGCCCCATCGTTCTTTTCTTCCGTGGTGTTGTGCGGCGGCTCTATTTCGGCGGCAAGATTCTGGTGCGCTGTGCCTTTCTTCTGCCGATTTTGGTGTTCATGGTCGGATTCAGCTACACGGTGGATCGCAGCGGGCTTTTTCAGGGCGAACTTGCACCGCGCCGCATTGTGGATCTGATGCTCCAAGGCTATGATGTCACCAATTTTGAGCAGATGAACGAACGTGAAGTGGTTCAGCTGTATGCACAGGATGTGCCGGAAACGCCGCAGGTCGTTGGAATCGGCTCAAGCCGGGTGCTTCAATTTACCCGGGAGCTTGTAGGAAGCGACAGCTATTTCAACATGGGCGTCACCGGCGCCGATGTGCGGGACAACATGACCAGCTATTACAAAATGGTCAGCTACGGCAAGGCACCTGAGGTTCTGCTCTGGAGTGTTGACCCGTGGGTGTTCTTCGGTGATGAAGCCGCGTTTGATGCGCGCGCCGATGAAGAACTGTACAATGAATTTCTCTCGAAGGTTCTCGGTGTCAAGACAGATTATGAGGAACCGGATCAGGTCGAACTCTGGAAAGCACTGGCTGAACCGGCCTACTTTCAGGGAAATGTGGATTATTACTTAAAAAATCGCGGTCAGACGGTTGTGACGGATGACGAAGGCAATCCCATTGAATTCAACCCCGTAGAGGGTGACCCTTATAATCAAACTGCCTCCATCAAGCGTTCTGACGGAAGCATTCTGTATGATATTGGCTTCCGAAGCCTGAATGAAGAACAAATCCGCGCACTTGCCGCAGAGGCCTGCCCGACCTTTAACAGTGTCCACATGGAAGGATTTGATGCGCTCTCCCCCAAGCAGGAGGAAGCATTTGACAAATTCATCCGCTACGCACAGAGTCAGGGCACGACCGTGATTCTGGTTCTCTCGCCGTGGCATCCCTATCTGTATGACTTCCTGCTCAGCGAGAGTGAACTTCATCAGGGATTCTTCCAGGTTGAACCGTGGCTGCGCTGCTATTGCAGTGAGAACAACATCCCTCTTTACGGAAGTTATGACCCCGCCTGCATTGAAGGATTGGAGGAACTGGATTTCTTCGATGGCCTGCACTGCAAGGACAGCGGAATCGTCAAGTTCTTCCCCGGCGTACCGCAGGTTCTTGCGGATCTTTCCGCCGGAACACTGCCCGATCCCATGAGTGTAACGCCCCGCGTGAGCAACGCGCCTGCCGCCTGAATCGCAAAACCAAATCCCCGCCGTCTGCGTGCCTGACAATGGCAGCCGATGGCGGGGATTTTTACTGGTGTACCGGTTATTCTATGGGTGCGCTCTGTAAAACAGCGCTGATTGGAAAGTTCGCAAAGATGTTCAGCACTCTTTAACCGCGGACAAAGACGGGGTATTCTCCGGAAGGGTCTCCCCTTCTTCACCTTCATTCAGCTGCTGATAAGTCTTTTTAATCAAGTACAGCGCCGCAGCAAAGGTCAAAATATCGGATACCGGCATGGAGTACAGCACGCCGTCAAGGCCAAAGAAGCGCGGCAGCAGCAGCGCGAATCCAACGCCAAACACCACTTCACGGATTACGGACAGCGCTGTAGATTCCGCCGATTTGCCCATAGCCTGCAAAAAGATGAAGCAAGCCTTGTTGACACACGCAAAAATAATCATGCACAGGTAGATGCGGAACGCTTTTGCCGCAAACTCGGTATAATAAACGCTTTCATTGGATGCGCCGAAAATACCAATCAGCTGTTTGGGGAAGCACTCCACAAGCACAAAGGCCACCGTACCAACAAGCGCTTCGGCTGTCAGCAGTCTTGTAAACAGTTCCCTAACGCGGCTCTTATGCCCTGCCCCCATATTGAATCCTACAACAGGGATACACCCGGCCGCCATACCGACGACAATGGAGATGACAATCTGGAAGAATTTCATCACGATGCCCACCACCGCCATGGGGATCTGCGCATACTGTTCCTGGCCGAATACCGAGTCCAGCGCGCCGTACTTGCGGATCATATTGTTGATGGCCGCCATAGCCGCCACCAGACTGATCTGTGACAAAAAGCTGGTCATGCCAAGCACAAGCGTTCTGCCGCAAACCGAGCGGCTCAGGCGATAATCCCCTTGTCCGGGCTTGATAATCTTCATATTCAGCAGATACCAGACCGAGAGCAGCGCCGTAATAACCTGCCCGATAACCGTGGCCACAGCAGCGCCCATCATGCCCCAGCGCAGTA
>JAQXGE010000061.1 GCA_029006135.1 Oscillospiraceae bacterium
TCAAGGGGAGGCAGTCTCTATTTCCTCAAAACAAAACGATTGTTCTTTTGTGCATTTTGTGGTATTCTTATGCTGAAATATTATGTGAAAGGACGGGACCATCATGCCGCAGACCATCTGTGCACTTGCGACTCCGCCCGGGGAGGGCGGAATCGCCGTGGTGCGCGTCTCGGGGCCGGACACTTACCCCATCGTGGGCAAGGTCTTTTTCCCTGACCGCACCGGGAAAAGCATCGAAGCGGCAAAGGGGTATACCGCTTTGCTGGGCCATTATTATCTGCGGGGCGTCAAAATGGACGAGACGATCGCGCTTTTCTTCCGTGCGCCCCACAGCTATACCGGGGAGGATGTCATTGAATTATCGGTCCACGGCGGCACCGCAATGGCGGACGGACTGCTCGAAGCGCTTTATCTGGCGGGCGCACACCCCGCCGGCCCCGGTGAGTTCACCCGCCGCGCGCTGGAAAATGGCCGGATGAGTCTGACGCAGGCCGAGGCCGTGATGGAAGTCATCTCGGCGGACGGGCGGCAGGGCGCGGCGCTGGCCCGCTCCGCGCTGGATGGGTCGCTGGCGAAAACCATCAGCGGCATCCAGGCGGCACTGCGCACCCTCAGCGCCCACATAACGGCCTGGGTGGATTATCCCGAGGAGGATGTGCCGGAACTTTCCGAGGGGGAGCTGACGCTGACTCTCACCGAACAGCTGAACGCGCTGGACAAGCTGATTGACTCCTACGGCGCGGGCGCGGTCCTGCGCCACGGGGTGGACTGCGTGCTTTTAGGACGTCCTAACGTTGGAAAAAGCACTTTGCTCAACCTGTTGGCCGGCTTTGACCGCTCCATTGTAACCCCCATTGCCGGAACGACCCGCGATGTGGTGGAGCAGGCCGTCATGCTGGGCGACACGGGAATCCGGCTCAATCTCTTTGACACGGCCGGCGTGCGCGAGTCCGGCGCCGATGCGGCGGAGGATGAGGGAATCCGCCGCAGCTGGGCAAAGCTGGAGGAGGCCGGGCTTGTTCTTGCGGTCTTTGACCTCGGTGAAGAGCTCAACGGGGAGGATATGGAGATTGCACGCCGCTGTCAGGGACGGCCGGCGCTGGCGATTTTGAACAAAGAAGACTTAGCAGGGGAGGGGGAGAAAATCCAGGAGGCTTCCGCCGCCCTGGCCCCCTATTTCAAGGCAGTGCTTGCGCTGTCCGCGAAGGACCCCGCAAGTCTTATGCCGCTGTGCAATGCCGTGGCCGAGCTGCTTGGCACGGCGAAGCTCGACCCCAATGCGGCGGCGCTGTGCAATGCGCGGCAGCTTGCGGCGGCGCGTGATGCGCGGGATGCAATCCGTCAGGCGCTGGACAGTCAGCGTGACGGGTTCGGCCTTGATGCCGCCGCGGTCTGTCTGGACGATGCCCAACGTGCGCTCGCCCGTCTCACCGGCGAGGACATCACCGAGTCTACGCTTGACGAGGTGTTTTCCACCTTCTGTGTGGGAAAATGATTTTGTGAGAAGTCCTTGAACACAGCGGCTGAGTTACTGGAACTTTAATGGGAAATTGAGACAAGGCTCCCCTTGAAGCAAGGGGAGCTGTCAGCGATAGCTGACTGAGGGGATTTAAGCCTTGCCGTCAACTGCCATGTATCTTTTATAGCATCCGCTGCCGCAGGCGGTACTCTTTTGTGACCAAACGAGTACCCAGAAAAGTCTCGCTGTTCCGATGCAGCGAACCCCGGCTCGGGGGACCTGTCCCCCGAGACCCCCAAAGAGGTATGAAAATTTGAAAATTCACCCCAAAGTCCACAACCGGACGGACTTTGGGACGAATTTTCAAATTTTCGATTAAAAAACCGCCCCGCCTTAGCGGGACGGTTGATTGAGAAATTAACAGGTGTCAGTTTTCTTCGGTTTCCTCGGGTGCTTCAGAGGATTCCTGCGCATCGCGGGCGAGGGCGTCCTGAAGGTTATCCTCGCGCATTTTGGCGATGTTCTTTTCAATTTCAAAGCTCTTATCCAGTGCGGGATAGATGCAGAGGAGTGCGGGAGCCAGCGGCACCCAGGCGCTGGTGAAGGGAAGAATGAGCATCGTCAGCGGATAATACAGCACAATCAGCGCCCAGTAGACCAGCTGGATGACCAGTGCGCCGGCGCTGCGGGGCAGGTAGCCGAGGAACAGCAGCGCGCTGTTTTTGAGGATCCCCCAAAACGGCAGGTCGAGCAGGGCAATCTGGGGCAGAATATAACTGAACAGTCCCACCGTCAATACGATGCTGACCAGCAGCATGACCAAAGTGGAGGTGGAGGCGCCAATCTCGGGCAGCATAAAGAAGGTGAACAGCTGAACGGCAAAAACCGTTCCGCAGACAGCGCCGGGGAGCAAAGACTCTTTCAGGTTGCGCTTCCAGACGCGGCGGTAGGTCTGCCACCAGTAGCCCGGCTCGTCCCGCAGACTGCGCAGGATGGTGTCGGCCAGTGCGACCAGTTCGGGCATGGCAACCATGCCGCCCACGATGCCTGCAAGCAGGACGAACACAAGAGCATGGGAATCAACGGCCAGAATCAGGAAAAAAATAAAGGGAATCATGCCGGCAAAGGCCAGCAGGCCGGCGCGGAAATAACTCCATGCGTCACGGCCCAAAACCTCCATCAGGCGGGCAATGCCTTTTTTGCGCGGCGTGTCGGGGCGCACACCCGGCCCGGGGCGGGTATAGCGGTCAGAAGAAAAAAGTCCCATAGCGGTTCTCCTTTGCAAGACGGCGGCCGGGCACAGCGGCCCCGGCCGAACCATGAAATATTTCTGTATATTATAACATTTTTGCACTCAGGGGGCAATACAATAGCCGGATAAAACCGCGCTTCGCCGAAAGCTCAAAATTGTGCCTGCGCTTGGGAACTTGCGGCGAGCATAAAATAGGGAAAACACGGAAAAAAGCCGGATAAAATTCCATGTGTAAAATTCCGGCGGGAAACCTTTACAAATCGGCCCAAAACAAGTACAATGAGAATTAAGAAAAAACGGTTGCCCTGCGGACACCAAACAGAAAGGAAAGCATTGATGAAACGTTATTTTGTGTGCATCCTGGCAGTTCTTGCGGCTTGCGTTATGCTCGCGGCGTGCCAGAAGGAAACAGCATCTTCATCCGGCTCCCAGCCTGCCGCTGTCTCTACCCCCGAGCCAACGCCGGAACCGACCCCGACCCTGCCTCCCTATGAGGCCAACGTTCTGACCGGTGAACCCAAAGGGGAAAACTACCCCGAGGGTCAGCGCATCACCGCCGTCATGGTGAACAACCTTGTGGATGCCCGCCCGCAGCGCGGACTTTCCCGCGCGCAGATGCTCTTTGAAATCAAGGTTGAGGGCGGCATCACCCGCTTTATGCCGGTGTTCAATGACTACCATGACATTGAGGAAATCGGACCCGTCCGCTCGGGACGCGACCAGTTCTTCCGTCTGATTCTGCCCTGGCAGGCGCTCTATGTCCATGAAGGCGAGAGCGTTGTCATGAAGCAGTATGCGCTGGATTATGATTACGGCAACCTGAACAATAATAATGGCGCCAACGGCTACCGCGACTACAACCGTGTCAACTGGCGCGGCCAGAGTTACGGCAACGGTCTGGCCAAGGAACACACCATGTACACCAGCGGCGAGAACATCGCCAAGTATATCGAGGACATGGATGTGGATATGAACCGCACCTACAACTCCACCTTCTTCAACTTCGTGGATTACCGGCAGGAAAACCCGGTCCGTGACCTGACGGCCTCCCCGGATTCTGCGCTCACCACCAAGGACGGCCCGGTTGTGACGGACGGCGAGTATGTGGAAATCAGCCACAGTGCTTCCTACAAGACCCGTTTCCTCTATGACAATGTCAACAATGTCTACCTCATGCAGCAGAACTTTGCGGGCGACTGGCGCGACACAGTGGATGAGGAGTACGATGACTACCAGCTCCAGTTCCCCAATGTGATTGTTCTGTTCACCGACATTCACACCTATCCCGGCCACGAGGCAAAAGATCTCCAGTACGCCGAGTACAGCTGGGGCGGCATCGGCTACTACTGCTACGGCGGCAAGGCCGAGAAAATCTACTGGCAGAAGGGCACGCCGCTGGAGGCTCTGCGCCTGTACTATCTGGATGAAAACGGCCAGTGCAGCGATACCCCGTGCGAGATCAACATCGGCAAGAGCTATGTCTCTATCGTGGACGTGGATGAGGCTGTCAACTTTAAGACTGGCCTGCTGACCGACTATGACCTGGATGCGGCCACTGTTGCGGCGAGCAACACCTCCGTGGATGCCGATGCGGGCGAGGGCGAGAGCCTGAACGTCTCCACCGATGATCTGACCAACGCGGCCCGCGGAGAAGGCTGAGCGATATCCAGCCGAGTTTTCCGCTTCCCCGCTGCCCGCCCTGTGCAGGGCGGGCATTTTTAGCCCTTGGGCCAACCTTTTAGGAAAGAGAGCAAGTTATGAAACCTTTGCAGGCATTGACGGCTGCGGCCTTGGCGGCCCTGCTGCTGGTCGGCTGTGCGGGGGAGCCTTCCTCCTCCGCTGCGGCTGAGCCAACGCCCACACCCACGGTGGAACCGACCCCCGAACCCACACCCGCATTAACCCTTGACCCGCTGACCGGCAAAGAGCGGGACGACTGCGGCGGTCAGCGCCCTGTGGCGGTGAGCATCCGCACCGGGGACGGCGCGGCACCCCAGTGGGGTATTTCCCGCGCGGGGCTGATCATTGAGGGCGTCACCGAGGGCAGAACGGCAGGCATGACCGCCGTGTTTTCCTGTGCTTCCGATGTGGAAAAAGCCGGTCCGGTCGGCCCCGGCCGTGACCTGCCCCTTCAGCTGACCCTTCCGCTCAATGCGATCCCGGTGCATATCAACAAAAACATCTACGCCTCCAATCTCCTCAATGCACTGACGTATCAGGATTTGGACGGCTACCACATCGGCAAAGCGGCCTTTGCCTTTGACGAGGAGCGCGCGGCGGCGGGATTCCGGGAGGAAAATTGCTGGTACACCACCGGTGACCTCATCGCGGCGGGCTTGTCCGCCTACGGGATGGACACAACGGGGAACAATATGACGCTGTTCAGCTTCGGCGAGCGCTCTGCCCCGGAAAGCTGCACCGCCAAGAATCTGCGCATCACCTTTTCGGATGAGGACGCGGAGGAACTGGTTTTTGACCCGGATACCCGGCTGTACTTCAAGTACCACGCCGATGGTTCCCCCGTGATGGACGCGGCAGCGGGGGAGCAGGTTGTGTTCTCCAACGTCTTTGTGCTGTATGCGTCCTCCGGAATCAAGGACGACGGCGTGACCCGCCAGTATGATTTGACGGGCGGCACCGGCATCTACCTGACGGACGGCGCATGGGAGACCATCGGCTGGACCAAGGACGATGCCACGGCACCGCTCAGCCTGACCGATGCGGGCGGAAAGACGCTGACCGTCAGCCCCGGTCAGAGCCTAATTGTCATCTATGGCGGCTACTATGGCCAGAGCCTGCGCCTGACCGATGCGGACGGCAATGAGCAGACACTGCCCGAAAAGCCCGCACTGCTTGAGAGCGGCATCCCCGATGAGGTGGCGGCACAGGCAGAGATGGCGGAGAAAATTGAGGACGCCAAAGCCGCCTACGATGCGGCGGCTGCCGAACTGGCTGCTTTGCAGGAGCAGCAGCCGGACCCTGCGGATGCAGAAGCCGCCCAGAAACTGGCCGATGCCCAGGCGGCATTTGACAAAGCCGCCGCGGAGCTTGCAGCCCTGGCGGAACAGCAGGAGAATACAGCAGATGCCGCACCGGCCGAATGAGGCCGCAAAATCAGCCAAATACCAACCAAATGAAAGAGGACGCAGCCTGAAAGCTGCGTCCTCTTTTTATGAAACAAGGAGGAATGAACTGAAAATTTGACGGTTATGCGTCATCCTCAGCAAAGTTGCCCAGCGCCTTGGCCTGCTCAATGACCTTGGCTTCGAGCATCTGGGGCAGGGTTTCATAGCGGACAAAGTCAAAGGTGAACCAGCCGCGGCCCTGCGTCAGCTGGCGCAGGAAGGTGGTGAAGTCCTGCATCTCGCTCATCGGGACCTCGGCCTCAACGACCTGGTCGCCGTCCTCGTCAGGGCTCATGCCCAGAACGCGGCCGCGGCGCTTGGTGACTTCACCCATCACGTCACCGGTGTTGTCTGCCGGGACATGGGCTTTCAGTGTTCCAATCGGCTCAAGCAGGACGGGGCCGGCTTCGGGGATGGCGGCCTTGTAGCTCAGCTTGGCGGCCATGATGAACGCCATTTCACTGGAGTCCACCGGGTGATAGCTGCCGTCCAGCAGCGTGGCTTTCATGCCGACCATCGGGTAACCGGCCAGCACGCCGTGCTGTGCGGCCTGACGCACGCCCTTCTCAACAGCAGGGAAGAAGTTCTTGGGCACGCTGCCGCCAAAAACGTTCTCCTCAAAGACGATATCCTCACCGTCAATCGGCTCAAACTGAATCCAGACATCGCCGAACTGGCCATGACCGCCTGTCTGCTTCTTATGGCGGCCCTGCGCCTTGCAGCTCTTGCGGATGGACTCACGGTAGGGGACACGCGGTACTTCGAGCGTAATCTCCACGCCGAACTTGTTCTTGAGTTTGGCCACGGCCACTTCCAGATGCTGGGGGCCAAGGCCGCTGATGACCTGCTGCTTGGTCTCGGGGTCAACGGTGAACTGGATGGCGGGATCCTCCTCCATCAGGCGGGCCAAAGCGCCGGAGACTTTGCCCTCGTCACCCTTCTTGGCAACGCGGACGGCCATGCGGTAGCAGGCCACGGGATAGCTGGGCTGGGGCAGTGTGACAACGCGCGCAGGGTCGCAGAGTGTGTCGCCCGTCTTGGCGGTGGCCAGCTTGGCAACTGCACCGATATCGCCTGCTGTGATGGCGGCGGTGTCGGTCTGCTTCTTGCCGCAGACGGTCAGCGTTTTGCCAAGGCGCTCGGGCTGCCCGGTACGGGCGTTGATGACGCTGCTGGTCGCAGTTAGCTTGCCGGACAAAACCTTAATGAAGCTCAGTTTGCCCACAAAGGGGTCGGCTACGGTCTTAAAGACATAAGCACAGAGCGGGGCGGCGGGGTCGATGGCAATCTCCACCGGCATTCCATCGGCGTCCTCTGCGGCGGCGGGCGCGGCATCGGGCGCGGGCAGGAGTTCCTTCATGTTGTAGAGCAGCATATCCAGCGCCTGCTGGTTGACGGCGCTGCCGCAGAACACGGGCGTAATCTGACCGCTGCGCACACCGGCGGCCATGCCGGCCACGATTTCCTCGGTCGTGAACGGCTCGCCCTCAAAGAACTTTTCCATCAGGGCTTCGTCCGTCTCGGCAATGGCTTCGTTCATGGCCTGAATCAGGCCCTCAAAGCGGTGGCCGATGTCGGGCAGGTCAATTTGGACCTGTTTGCCGCTCTCATATTTGAAAGCCTTCTGGCTGAACAGATTGATGTAGGCGACTGTGCCGTCATCCAGACGGGCCGGGACGACACAGGGGCAGATCGATGGGCCGAACTTGATCTTGAGCTGTTCAAGAATCTTAAAGTAGTCGGAGTTTTCCAGGTCGGTCTTGGTGACGAACACCATGCGGGCCTTGTTATTGCGCAAGGCCAGCTTGTAGGCCTTTTCGGCACCGACAGTCACACCGGAGCGGCCCGAAACGCAGATCAGCACGCTCTCAGCTGCCATAACTGCCTCGGCGGAGCCGGTCTCAAAGTCAAACAGACCGGGCACATCAATCAAATTGTATTTGACACCGTCCACTTCGACCGGTACCACGCTGGAATTGAGACTTGCCTTGCGGCGGGCTTCCTCGGGGTCAAAATCACTGACGGTTGTGCCGTCCTCCACGCACCCCATTCGCTCGGTGGCGCCGCTGGAATAGAGCAGAGCCTCCACCAGCGTTGTTTTGCCGCAGCCTGCGTGACCGGCCACGAGAATATTGCGGATGTCTTTACTGGCGTATTCCATTGTCTTACAAACCTCTTTTCGCGCCGGGACAGCTCTCCCCACCCGGCAAATATATTTTGTGCGGATTCCATCCGGCACTTGACATACCAATACTTTACCACACAATTCGGATAAAATAAACAGTTTTTTGAGGAATTTGAAAAATAATTTGGTGAAAAACGGAACACTCCCCACGATACACAAAAAAACGCCGCCATCTTTGTGCGGACTGCACAAAGATGGCGGCGTTCATTCCGACTCGAAAGAGCCGGGGCATGGTGAAGAAGATTACTGGTTCAGCATGGCGGCGGCCACGAGAACCTCATCCTCGGTCATGGAATGGTTTTTGAAGTTAAAGATGAACATAAAGTCATCGCTCCTTTCTTAAAATACAGGACTGAACGAAAAATCAGAGATTGACAATAGCGCTGGCAACAAGGGCCTGGTCCACGGTCATCGTGGTATTCTGGGATTTGAAGATGAACATAAGGTCATCGCTCCTTTCACAGGTAAGTTGTATAGGCGCGGCGGTGTGCCGTGCGGCAAGCGGCCCTTGTGCGGGCCGGGCATTGACAGAAAATCAAAGGTCGATCATCGAGGTGGCGACGATCATCTGATCCTCGGTCATGCCTGCGTTGTTCTTGAAGTGGATGAAGAACATAATCTATCGCTCCTTTCGCTTGGTATGCCCCTATTATACGCCGGAAAAGAGAAAATGCCATTGCATTTTGCACCACACTGTTGGCAAATGGCACCGACTGTGCTACAATGAAACAAAGGATGAAATGCAAGGAGGGTGCGGAATGGAAAATACGCGCGGATTTGAAACATCCCAGCTGACACTCCAGATGCGCCGCACGGACAACCCGGAAACGGTCTTTGCGCCGCATTGTCATGAGTGGTATGAGATTTATTGCTTCCTCGGCGGGCAGGCGGATTTCCGCGTGGAGGGCGTGTGCTATCCGCTGCGGCCGGGCGATGCGCTGCTGCTGGAGCGCTCCCGGTTCCATAGCGTTCAGGCGACCGCCGCGGAGGGGGATTACTGCCGGGCAACCATACAGTTTGCCCACGAAATTCTGCGGGATGACGAGCAATGTCTGCTTGAACCGTTCACAGGCACGGCAATTTTGTATCCCGGTGCATGGGAGAAGATTGACCGGCGGGTGGAGGCGCTGGAAAAGGCATCCGAGATGCCGGAAGTGGTGCGCAATCTTGCAATTCGCACCGAATTGGTCGGTATTCTGCTGGAACTATTTGCAATGTCTGGCACGGCTACGGGCGCGACGGAGACCCATGCCCGTATTCAGGAGGTCCTTACCTACATCAACGCCAACCTGACCGCGCCGCTCACCCTTGAGGGGCTGGCCGAAAAGTTTTACATGGGCCGCAACACGCTGGCCCGTGCGTTCAAGCGGGCCACGGGCAGCACGGTGGCGGACTACATCCTGTACAAAAGAATGGCGCTTGCGCGGATTTTCCTTCATTCGGGGCATCCGGCGGGGGTAGTGGCGCGGGAATGTGGATTCTCGGATTATTCCACCTTTTACCGCAGCTACAAAAAGATTTACGGGCAAAGCCCCTCAGCACCGCAGGCGGCGGACGAAAATGACGAGCCGCTGACCACGGCACTGGCTCCGACCCCGGATGCACTATGAGTGCGGGCGGAGAAAAGCCTCCCCTTGAAGCAAGAGCTGCCGCCGCGAGCGGCTCAGTGGAGCGCAACCGCTTAGTTGTTTGAGCGTTAATTGGAGTAGAGATAAGCCTCCCCTTGAAGCAAGGGGAGGTGGCTCGCGCAGCGAGACGGAAGGGATTTAAGCCCTGCCGTAGCCTGCCGTTCATCTATAATAACTTCAGCTGCCGCAGACGGTACTCTTTTGTGACCAAAAGAGTACCCAGAAAAGTCTCGCTGTTCCGACGCAGCGAATCCGCGGCCAGGGAGCTACGCCCCCTGGACCCCACGAAAAAGGATAAAAATTTGAAAATTCACCCCAAAGACTACTCTCCGGACAGTCTTTGGGACGAATTTTTAAATTTTCGATTAAATAACCGCCCCGCTCTGGCGGGACGGTTCCGCCGTAAGATGAACACGCTTCTTTTGTTTTTTGCCAGCGCGTCATAGGCGCGCTGGCAAAAAATCCCCGGACACCGCAAGAGTCTGCGGCGTCCGGGGACGTGTGCTTTATCTCAGTCGGCGCTCTTTTTGGCATCGGCTTTTTGCTGGAAACGGTCATTCTGGATGATGAACCGCTCGTGGACGGCGTGGCCGACCGGGCCGCGGTCATCCGACATGGTGGCCTCAAAGGTGAGCTTGCGGCCCTCCACGGCGGTGAGGGTGCAGTCGCACCGCACAGTCAGACCCACGGGAGTGGGAGCGGTGTGGTCCAGCTCCAGCCGGCTGCCCACCGTTCCGCATCCGGGGTCAAGCTCCGGCGCAACGCTCTGCCAGCAGGCTTTTTCGACCAGCGCGGCAAGGGCCGGGGTGGCAAAGACCTGCAGTTCGCCGCTGCCCATGGCGGCGGCTGTGTTGGCTTCTGTGACGATGACGGACGAACTTCCTTTGATTCCGGTTGTCAGCATAATGTAAATCCTCCCTGAAAAGATTCCGCAGATGGCGGAACGAAAAAATGTTACATTTATTATACGCCTTTCGGGCACTCGTGTACAGCCCTTTTGGTTGACGGGGCAGGGGAGAGGGAATATAATATGAAGTATACAAAATTGCGCTCATGCGCCGCGTTCAGGAGAATATAAAAGATGGAAAAAACCGGGAAAATTGCCGTTATCACCGATTCCTGCTGCGACCTGCCTCAGGAATATTTTAAGGATTACCCCATCTTCTGTGTGCCGCTGGTGGTGGCCAGCGGAACGACCAGCTACCGTGACAATGTTGACATCACGGTGGAAGAAGTCTACCGCCGCCAGAAAAACGAGAATTTCAAGACGAGCCTTCCCTTTGCACAGGACGTGAATGATACGCTGGACGCGGTTGCGCGTGAGGGCTACACCCAGGTCATTGTTCTGGTCATTGCGGAGTGCCTGTCCGGCGAGGCCAACGTTTTCCGTCTGGCCGCCGAGGAACGCAAGGACCTTGAAATCGCTGTGTTTGACACCAAAAACGCCAGCTTGGGCGAGGGCATCGTTGCGATGCAGGTGGCGGAATACGCCAAAAACGGGATGAGCTTTGAAAAGCTCAAGCGCATTATTCCCCGCCTGGTCAACGAGACGACCGCGCTGTTCTCTCTGGACACGCTGGAATACCTGCGCCGCGGCGGCCGCATTGGCCGTGTGACGGCGATGGCCGGCACCCTTTTGCAGATTAAGCCCATCCTGACGTTTGACCACAAGGACGGCATTATCTCGACTGTGGCCAAGGTCCGCGGCCGCCGTGCGGTGCAGACAGAACTCATCCGCATTGTGACAAATCTGGCCGAGGAACACAAGGGCCAGCCCTACAACCTGATTTTCTGTGACGGCGGCGTGCCCGAGGAGGAAGCGGCGCTGGAAAAAACCATCACGGGGATGCTGCCGGACGCCCGCCATATTATCCGCGGCAAGATTGACGCGACGCTGGCGGTTCACCTCGGCCCCAATCTGCTGGGCGCGGGCATCCAGTTCCTTGAAGAGTTTTGAGGGAAAATGACGCTCTGCGGATAAATCTATTGGACTTTTGAGCAAAGAAAGGCTCCCTCTGCCGGGCAGAGGGAGCCTGTTTTTTGCGGGAAGGGTTACAGCGTGGACTCGGCAAAGGCAATAAGGCCGTCCTCCACTTCGTCCCGGATGGCCAGTTCGTTGTGAATCTCATGGCGGTAGCCGGTGTAGGCGCGGGTGGTGGTCTTGTGGCCGGAGCGTGCCAAAAGGTTGGCAACGTGATACAGCCCCTCACCGTAATTGCCGCAGGGGTCCTGGTCACCGGAAATCAGATAGACGGGAATGTTTTTGGGAACCATGGGCGCCCACTCGTCACTCTCGATAAAATGATACAGCTGCACGAAATCCCAGGGGAGTTCCAGCGTTGTGTCAAAGGTGTTGAACATATCACCGGCATGGTCGGCAACCACGCGGGGATCGTTGGCAATCCAGTCCGAGGGGCCGTTGGGGTTCTCAATCCGGTCGGTCATGCCGCTGAAAATCCGCCCGAACCATTCTCCTGCGGGCTGGTAGGGGTCGGCGGCCACGGCGGCTTTGAGCTCCTCACTCTCATAGGCGTCCTCACAGCCTTTCCACTGGGAGCACAGGCCGCAGAGCATCAGCGCGCGGATGTCACTGCCGTAGTGGGCGGCGTAGCCGCGCGCGAGCATGGAGCCCCAGCTGTGACCGAACATCATGTAGGGAATGTCCGGGTATTCAGCCACGGCAATGTCATGAAGGGACTTTTCATCTTTCAGGTAGGTCATGTAGCCGCCGGAATGGGGGTCGCCCAGCGTGCCGCTGTCATAGCCGGTTTTGCCGTGACCCAGATGGTCATCGGCAAAGACGACAAAGCCGGCCTGATTGAACTTGTTAATCATGTGCAGGTACCGGCGGGAGTGTTCACCGTAGCCGTGAACCAGCTGGATGATGGCCCGCGGCTCGCCCAAGGGGGAATAACGCCAGGCCTTGATGGTGTCCCGTCCATTGGCGGAGGGAAACGAAATTTCACGAATGGACATAAAAATTACCTCCCGAAGCAGTTTTGTATACCTTCATTATAGAGTTCGGGAGGACCCTTGTAAATTCACGGAATGGGCAAATGTCACCGGCAAAATTCGTTCAAAATGCCATGGGTTCCTTTGCCCTGGTACGGCAAAGCGCCCGGACGCTTTCGCGTCCGGGCGCTGCCTGCTTACTTATGAGAACCTAAGAAAAGATCATTCAATGGAGATGGCCTTTGTCTCGGGCTGGGGCTTGACGTACTTGGGGAGCGTGACGCGCAGCACGCCGTCCGTGTAGGATGCGTGGATGTGTGCGGTATCCACACCGGTCACATCAAAACTGCGGGTAAAGCTGCCGTAACTGCGCTCACAGCGCAGATAACCGGACTTCTGCTCCTGGTTCTCAAAATCACTGTGGCGTTCAGCTTTGATGGTGAGAGTATTGCCGCTGAGACTCAGCGAAACATCCTCCTTCTTGAAGCCGGGCAGGTCGCACTCCATCAGGTAGGAGTCACCATTGTCGCGGATATCGGTCTTAAACTCGGCCAGGCCGTTGTCACCAAAGAATGTATTGTTGATGTCCTCAAAATCACGGAACGGATTGTAACGACGATCAATCAGCATAGCCATAAGTCATATCTCCTTTTTACCGCATGAATGCGGGCTTGCTGTTTGTTGGGTCAAAGGGGGAACACTCTTGGGGGGCGGTGTTCTATTTCCTTTTGACAATTATAAGGATACACCTTGGTTGTGAACAATGTGTGAAGCAAATGTGAATTTTTAGCACTCTTTTGGTTAGACTGCTAAAACGCGAAAAGAGGACGAAACTCCCCGCCGAGCGCACAAACCCACGCAAATCCGACAATTTGTGGGTTGAAATTCCCGGCGGTGCATGATAAAGTTAATCTGAATCAAAGTCCCGCAGATGGGACGCCTTCGATGAATGCGGGGCAGATGGACGGATACGGGAGGAAGTTTATGCAACGGTTGCAGGAGATCGGGCGCAAAGTGCGCAAGCTGCTGAGCAAGGTGCTCAACCGCCTGACCATAACGGCGGCGCTGCTTGTTTTGCAGGCGCTTTTTCTGTGGGCAATATCATACAGGCTGAGCGACTATGCCCGGTGGATCAATCCGGTGCTGCTTGCCCTGAGCGTGTTCATGTGTGCGGCAATGATCCGGCAGGACTCAACGGCGCCGGAGTTTAAGATCAGCTGGATGGTGCTGTTTATCCTGATGCCGATTCAGGGCGGACTGCTGTACCTTTTGTGGGGCGATAAACGCCCGGCGTTCCGGCTGCGCCGGCAGCTTGAGAAAGCGGCCGGGGAGGTCGAGCCGCTGCGCCGGCCGGACCCCGCGGCACAGAAAGCGCTGGAGCGGCTCAGCCCGCGCACGGCACGGACATCGGCCTATCTGCGGGATTACGCGGCTTACCCGGTCTGCGCCGGGACGGAGGTCAAATATTACCCGAGCGGTGAGGCCGTCTACGCCGATTTGCTCCCCGCGCTGGAAAAGGCGGAACGGTTCATTTTTATTGAGTTTTTTATCATCACGTCCGGCGAGATGTGGGACAGTGTTCATGAGATTTTGCGCCGCAAAGCGGCACAGGGCGTGGACGTGCGTGTGATCTATGACGATGTCGGCTGCGCCACGGGACTGCCGGTTGCCTATTGGCGGACGCTGGAACAGGAGGGCATCCATGCGGTGCCGTTCAACCCGTTCCTGCCGGTGCTCAATATGGTCATGAACAGCCGTGACCACCGCAAAATCGTGGCGGTAGACGGCAGTGTGGCGTTCACCGGCGGGTTCAATCTGGCGGATGAATACATCAACCGCAAGGAACGATTCGGGCATTGGCGGGACACGGCGGTTCGGCTGGAAGGCCCCGGTGCGTGGAATTTTGCAGCGATGTTCATGGAGCTCTGGTCGAGCCAGCACGCCCAAGACCCTGGCCTTTCCATCCTGACCGAGACACCCCGTCCGGCACCCCGGCGCACGGTTGGCCTGGTTCAGCCCTACGCGGACAGCCCGGTGGACGGTGAGACAGTGGCCAAAAATGTCTACCTTGAACTCATCAATCAGGCACAGAAAACGCTCTGGATTACAACGCCCTACCTGATTCTTGACAATGCGATGCTCACAGCGCTGCGCCTTGCGGCCAAACGCGGGGTGGATGTGCGCATCTATGTGCCGGGAACGCCCGACAAAAAGATGGTCTATGAGCTGACCAAGAGCTTTTTTGCACCGCTGCTCCGGGGCGGCGTGAAAATCTTCACCTACACGCCGGGGTTCCTGCACGCCAAGACCTGGCTTGTGGATGGGGAAATCGCGGCGGTCGGCTCCATCAATCTCGATTACCGCAGCCTGTACCTGCATTTTGAGTGCAGCGTTCTGCTCTACCACTGCCCGGCCCTGGCGGATGTGGCGGAGGATATGGTGGACATTGAACGCCTCAGCCATCCCGTTGCACTCGCGGAGTGCCACACCGGCCCAATCGGCACGATGATTTCCGCCGTTCTGCGGCTGCTCGCGCCCCTTTGCTGAACAATTCCATACAAAAAACAACGGCCCGCCCGCACAGAGGTTGCTTCTCTGTGCGGGCGGGCTGTTATGCTATGTCAGCAAAGGAAAAAGGGGGAATAGGAAAATGGACGGCAAAACGGGAGGCGCAGATCAGTCGATTGCGATGGAACGGCCATCGTTCTGCGGCTTAACGTACTTGGGCAGCGTGATGCGCAGCACGCCGTCCGTGTAGGAAGCGCGGATGCGGGAAGTATCCACGCCGTTGATATTGAAGCTGCGGCTGTAAGTGCCGTAGTTGCGCTCGCAGCGCAGGTAGCCGGCTTTCTTGTCCTGATTCTCAAAGTCGCTGTGACGCTCCGCCTTGATGGTGAGCATATCGTCCTCGAGATTCAGCGAGATATCTTCCTTGCGGAAGCCGGGCAGGTCACATTCGATGAGATAGTTGTCACCGATATCGCGGATATCGGTCTTGAACTCGGCCAGACCATTGTCACCAAAGAAAGAACGATTCAAGTCCTCAAAATCACGGAACGGATTGTAGCGGCGCTCAAACATCATAGCCATAAGTCATATCTCCTTTTATTGTCAATGAATTGTGTCAAATTGATTTGTCATGAAGGGGGAGCACCCTTGGGGGCGGTGCTTTCTGTTTCCCTTTGACAATTATGAGAATACACCCACTTTATGAACTGTGTGTGAACAAACCGTGAATTTTTAGCAGTCTTTTTAATAGAGTGCTAAAAATATTGAAAATGAACGAATTGACGAAGAAAAAATTTTAGCGCGGCGAAAGAAAAAATTTAAGCACAGTTTGCGCCCTAAGCGTCGAAGAGGGGATAAGCATCGCCAAACGGAAGGGACTTTTGCCTGCAAACTCAACAAAATCCAAAAATTCTGGAAAACATGGCGGGGACAGGAAAGGAAGCCGCGGGGCAAGCAAAATAAAACGAGATATCGTAAAAATAAAGACGCCTGCGGGAGCGTATCATCCGCAGAATCCGACGGGATTTTGGGCAGGGAAACCCGCCGACGTTGCGTCATAACCCGCAATATTACAGAAAACCGATTGACAACCAAAGGTTGTTAAACTATAATGAAGATGTTCCGAACGGAACAGCGGCGCAAAGCCTGAAAGGAGGACGGCGGATGGCAAAGGAAACAAAATCAAAAGAGGAGAGCGAGCGCAGACTGCGATGGCTGGGGCGCTACCGTGCCGCAGCGGACAGGGAACAGGCACTGACGGAGGAGATTGCCTGGCTTCGCGGGCAGGCCGAACAAATTCGAACGGCGCTCACCCCGGGCGGGGAGAGGCAGGAACCCGAGGAGGTGCGGGTGCCGCGGGCGGCGCAGCAGCTTGAGGCAGTGTGCGAAGAGCTGGACATCCAGGTGGAAAACTGCCTTGCACTGCGGGCACAGATTGCGCACAGCATTGCGGCGCTCCCCGATGCGCGCTGGCGGGAAACGCTGCATCGGCGCTTTCTGCTCGGACAAAGTCAGGCTGAGGCCGCAAAGGCCATGCACGTTTCGCTGCGCAGTTTACAGCGGTTCCAGACCGAGGCGGTGCGGGCGCTGGAACTGCCGCAGACTGAAAAATCCGCCTGAACCTGCGGAAAGGAGGGAACGCCCATGCAGCAGCTGACACCGGAACGGGTGCTTGACGAGCTGGCGTGCATTGCTTTTGCGGACCTTGAGGTGCAGCCGGCCCCGCCTATCAAGGTGGCAGACAAACTCCGCGCGCTGGAACTGCTCTATAAGTATCTGGGCCTTGGGGACGGTTCCGGTGCGGAGGAGGGGGTCGTCATCGTGGATGAAGCGCCCGCAAAGGGGGAACTGCCATGAAGGTGCGGCTGAAAAATCTGATTGCGCCGGTGTTTTGGGAGGCGCACCGGGCCATCCGGCGCGGGGATGTGCAGGAACTTGTGGCAAAAGGCGGACGGGGAAGCGGCAAATCCAGCTACATCAGCATTGAACTCATCGTGCAGCTGCTCCGCCACCCGGACTGCCACGCCATTGTCCTGCGCAAGGTGGGCGGCACGATGCGCACGAGCGTCTATGCGCAGATACGCTGGGCCATCGGCGCGCTCGGGCTTAGCCGCAAATTCCGCTGCACGGTCAGCCCGATGGAGTGTACCTACCTGCCCACCGGGCAAAAGATTCTCTTTTTCGGCGCGGATGATCCCGGCAAGCTCAAGAGCGTCAAGGTGCCGTTCGGAAGCATCGGTATTGCGTGGTTTGAGGAACTTGACCAGTTTGACTCCCCGGAGGAGGTGCGAAGCGTTGAACAGAGTGTCTTTCGCGGCGGGGATTTTTCGCTCTCCTTCAAGAGCTTCAACCCGCCCGCCATGGGGCGCAGCTGGGTCAACCGCTATGTGCTGGAAGCCCGCCCCGGGCGCCTTGTCCACCACTCCACCTACCGAGACCTGCCGCCCGACTGGCTGGGCAGCCGCTTCCTTGCGGACGCCGAGCACCTTGCCAAGACCAATCCCATCGCCTACCGCCATGAATATCTGGGCGAGGTCGTGGGCAATGGCGCGGCGGTGTTTGCCAATCTGCGGATTGAGGCCATCCCGGACGAGCAGGTGTCCGGCTTTGACCGCGTGCGGCACGGCGTGGACTGGGGCTGGTACCCGGATCCCTGGGCCTACAATGCCGTGCAGTATGATGCGGCGCGGCGCACGCTGTACATCTTTGATGAGCTGACCTGCCGCCGCACACCCAACCGCGACACGGCCCGCCTGCTGCTTGAGCGCGGAATCTCCGGCCCGCTCACGGCGGATTCCGCCGAGCCGAAATCCTGCGCGGACTACCGCGCGGCGGGGCTGCCCTGCCGCGCCGCCGTCAAAGGCCCGGGCAGCGTGGAGGCCGGGATGAAATGGCTGCAAAGTTTGCAGGCCATCGTCATTGACCCGGAGCGCTGCCCCGATACGGCGGCGGAATTTACCGGGTACGAGTACGCGCGGGATCCCCGCACCGGCGCGGTGCAGCCCGGCTACCCCGATGTGGACAACCACCACATTGACGCGGTGCGCTATGCGATGGAGGGCATCTGGCGGCGGCGCGGGGAGTGAAACCAACTGTGACCAACGAGGTGATGTGGAGAGTGAAAAATTATCTGGAACAGGCATTCGGCAAAGCGGACGTGACATCACCCCGGATGCAGGCGGCTATCCGGGAATGGATGAGCCTGTATTTCGGGGAGCCGCGCCGGGAGGAGGACCCCGCCGACCGTCTGGCGGTGCTGATTGTGAGCAAGCTCTGCCGCACGGTCTTTGCGGAGTATGAGGCCCGCATGACCGGCCCGCGGGAGAGTGAACTGAGCCCCTGCCTTGCCAACCTTGACGCGGTGCGCACCCGCGCCGTGCAGTATGCGCTCGTGGGCGGTGAATGTCTGCTCAAGCCGGTGCCGGCGGGGCGGGAATTTGACTTTGTGCCCATTCGGCGGGACTGCTATGTGCCGCTCGGGCGGGACGCGGCGGGGCATCTGACCGCCGTAGGCACGATGGAACTGATGCGTGAGGGGCGCAGCGGCTACGCGCTGCTTGAACGCCGCACGGCGGGGGAGAGAGGCGTCGAGATAGAAACTCGGCTGTTTGAACTCAGCGGGGACGTTTTGGGGCACGAACTCCCGCTGGCCGCGCTGCCCCGCACGGCACAGCTCAGTCCCCGGCTTCTGCTGCCCGGCGTGCCGGGCGTGGGCCTGGCCGAACTGCGCTGCCCGCTGCTCAACTGCGTGGACGGCGGACCGGATGGCGTTGCGGTGTATGCGCCCGCCGCAGGGCTGATTCACCGCGTTGCCCGGCTCGAACACCAGCTTGGGCGTGAACTCGAGAACGGCGCATCGCGGGTGTTTGCCTCGGAGGACCTTCTGCGGCAGGATGAGGCGGGGCGGCGCAGCTTTGAGGATGACCTCTTTGTGGGCCTGCCCGATGACCCCGCCAATGTGGGCGTGACGGTGTACAGCCCGACTTTGCGAGTCGAGCAGTATCTCGCCCGCAAACAGGATTTGCTGCGCAGCTGTGAGAGCCTGATTGGTCTCAAGCGCGGAATCCTCAGCGAGGTGGAGGATACCGAGCGCACGGCCACCGAGGTCAGTTCCAGTTCGGGGGATTTCAGCCTGACTGTGCAGGACTTCCAGCGGATGTGGGCGGACGGCGCGCGCCGTGCCATGACGCTGTGCGATGCGCTCGGGCGCGCCTACGGCCAGTGGCGGGGACGGGAGTTTTCGCCAAACGATTTGATGATTGACTGGGGCGATGGGGTGCTGTTTGACCGCACCCGAACATGGAATGAGTATTCCCAGATGGTGAACGATGGCCTGCTGCGCCCCGAACTGGCGCTGGCCTGGTATTTTGACCTGCCCCATGAGAGTGAGGCGGACCTGACTGCCATCCGCAGCCGCTATATGCCCAGTGAGAAACGAGGTGAAACACTGTGAGCGAACCCATTGAAATGCAAAATCCTATTCCTGCCGCACAGCCTGAACCGACTGCGGCACCGGCACCCTATGCGGCCGGCACCGGATCCAGCCCGGTCCTGCCGGGGCGCGAGGCGCTTGAGCAGATGACCTACCGCGAGCGTTTGGCCCTCAAGCGCAGTGACCCCGAAACCTACCGCCGTATGCGCGAAAACGGCTGAGCGGCGAAACGTTCATTGAAGAGAGAGGAGAAAATTTTATGGCAGATACCTATACCAAACTGTCCGACCTCATTGACCCTGAAGTGATGGGGGACGTTGTCTCGGCCCGCATCCCCAAAAAGCTGCGTGTGGCGCCGTTTGCCAAGGTGGATGACACACTGGCCGGCGTTCCCGGCGACACCATCACGGTGCCGGTCTATGCCTATATTGGCGATGCCGCCGATGTGGGCGAGGGCGAGGCCGTCACCATCGAGAAGATGACCGCCTCGGTGCGCAAGGCCACCGTCAAGAAGGCCATGAAGGGCATCGGCCTCACCGATGAGGCGGTTCTTTCCGGCTACGGCAACCCCGTGGGTGAGGCCAACACCCAGCTGGCGCTCGCCATTGCGGCCAAAATCGACAACGACTGCATGGAGGTCCTGCAGACCGCAAGCCTGAATTACGATGGCACCGATGCGGCAATCAGCTATGCGGCCGTGGTCGATGCACTCGACCTCTTTGAGGAGGAGCAGAGCAGCGACAAAGTGATTTTTGTCCACCCCAAGCAGGTCACCCAGCTGCGCAAGAACAGTGACTTTTTGAGCGCTGACCAGTATCAGGCGGGCGTCATGCTCAGCGGCGAGGTGGGCATGATCGCCGGCTGCCGCGTGGTGCCGTCCCGAAAGGTGCCCGTGCTGGACGAGTGGTACAAAAATGATGAGGACGGAACCGTGACCGTCACAACGGACAACGTGGATGCCGTGCACAAGACGCTGCCCGATGCTAAGCTCGGCGATAAGATCACCAAAGTCAGCACCCCCATCTACTCCTGCCCCATCGTGCGGCTCGAATCCGGTGAAGCCAACGAGGACGAGGTGCCGGCGCTGACCATCTACCGCAAACGCGGCGTGAACGTTGAGACCGAGCGCAAGCCCAAGATCCGCACCACAGAGATCACGGCCGATGAGTTCTACACTGCGGTGCTTTCCAACGAAGCCAAGGTCGTGCTGGCCCGCTTCGGCGTCTGAGGAGGGGGAGCTGATTGCCGGATTACGAGTTCTATGTGAAGGACTTTCTGGGCGAGGACATCCCGGAACAGGCGTTTGACCGTCTGGCACGCCGCGCTGCCGATTTGCTTGAGCGCTATCGCCGGATGTTCGCCGTGACCCCGCGTGAGGGGTTTGTCTGCGCCGAGGAGTGCGCAGTCTGCGCCATTGCCGAGGCCATGTATGCCTTTGAACAGGAGGATTCCCGGCGCGGACTCTCCTCGGTCAGCGTCGGCAGTGTGAGCGAAAGCTACACCGCGCCGCCCGAACTTTGCCCGCAGACTCTCCACAGCCGGGAAACCTATTACCGGGATTTAGCGCGGGATTACCTGCGCATCAGCCGCCGCCTGCCCCGCGGCTCCGGCTATGAGAGCTGAACTGCGCTGGCCGCTGTGCTGCCAGACCGTCACGCTCTATCACGCTGACCCGGCGGCGCAGAGCGTGACGCGCACGGTGGTAACGGGCGCATACCTTGACCATCGCCGCCGCGAGGTGATGGACACGGCCGCACAGGCGGGCACGGCGTTCCTGCTCATCATCCCCGAGGCATCAGCGCGGTGGGGCAAGGATTATACGCTGTCCCCGCATGACCGGGTCTATGACGGCGAAGGCCCGGCAGTCAGCTATGAGCAGTGGCCGGATTTCCTGCCTGCCCGGGTAGCGGGACTGGCGGCGGTGCAGTATGTGGACCCAAAACGGCTGCACGGCGCGGCGAGCCATGTCGAAGCGGGCGGATGGTGGACCCATGCGGGCAGCGGCGCTCACAGCCTGACCAATTAAAAAGGAGAACGCTATGGAACAATCCACCCTGGAAACATTGCTTGATTGGGTGCGCGGCTGCCCGGCACTCACGGGCTGCACCTGGAGCGTGGACGAACTGGCACCGGACGGCGGCGCGGCAGGGGCCTACCCGCAGGGCGTGCGGGTGCTTGCCCGGCGCACCGATTTGCTCGGCACGGTGACTGACCGCTGCCGGCTCACCCTCGTGCTGCGCCTCACACTGCCGTTCGTGCCGGGGGATGCGGCACTTGCGGCACACAATGCGGGCAGACTGCTGGATTTCCAGCAGTGGGCGGCACAGGAGAGCGCTGCCCACCGCGCGCCCACGCTCGGGAATGCCGATGCCGCAGACGAAGTGATTACCGCCGCGGCAGGCTGCTGCGAACAGCTCCACGATGAGGGAACCGCGCGCTACCGTGTGACCCTGACGGCCGAATATACGATGAAATGGAGAGATACGGATGAAAATTGAACGCAAATACATGGCCCATTATCTGAATGCCGCCTTCGGCTCGGGCACCGACAGCTATGTGCGGCTCGGGCAGGACCTTGAGGAGTACGCTCCCGAACTGTCCGCCAACGTGGAAAAGAAGAACAACATCCTCGGTCAGACTTCGGTGGTCATTGACAGCTACCAGAAGCAGGGCGAGGTGGCTCCCTACTACGCCGAAAAGGATGACCCGCTCTTTGAGCGCCTTCAGGCCATCCTGGACGGTGATCTGACGCTGGATGAGCTCAAGACCGACATTGTGGAGGTCAAACTCTGGGGTGATACGGCCGCAAACGCCTACCCGGCCATCCGGGAGGAATGCTACATCGAGATTGTGAGCTACGGCGGAGACACCACCGGCTACCAGATCCCGTTCAACATCCACTATACGGGCGTCAAGACGGCAGGAACCTTTGACGTCAAGACAAAGACCTTCACCGCCGCATCTTAAGCGGCGGGGGAAAGGACGGAGGTGAAGATATGAGACTCCAAAACGGGGAAGTGCTTCTTTCCTGGCCGCTGCCGCGGCATATTATTACGGCGGGCTGGACCTATAACGGCGGGCAGGAACACAACGCCATCGACCTGCGCGCCGGCATGAACCAGCCGGTTTACGCCGCCGAGGACGGCACGGTTGAGCAGACGCAGCTGTGGGACGGCGTGACTAAGACCGGCATGCAGAGCTACGGCGTGATGTGCCGCATCCGCCATGCGGACTATAAAGGCGGGGAACTCTGCACCCGCTATGCGCATCTGACAAGCCTCTGCGTGCGCAGGGGCGATACGGTTAAGGCGGGTCAGCTGATCGGCTACTCCGGCGCGACCGGCAACTGCTACGGTTCGCACCTGCACTTTGAGGTGATTTACAAGGGCAGGCGCGTGCACCCGCTCAACTGGCTGGATGACGATTTTACCGTCAAGGACGCCGCGACCGGTGCGCATCTCGGCAGCTATACGAGCGTAAAACGCCCGGAACAGCAGGAAACTCCGGCACAGCCGCTTCAGAATCTGACCATCGGCCCGGTGAGCAGCGGGGACGCAATGGCGTTTTACCGCCTTGCTGAACAGCGGGGTCTTGTGAGCGCCGGGCTGTACAAGAGCGAATATGCGGCGGGGTGAGTGCGGTGGAGTCCATTATTGTGGCGCTCATCAGCGGCGGACTTTCGCTCCTCGGCGTGATTTTGAGCAATGCGGCCTCGGCCCGCCGCACCGAGCAGAAAATCGAGACTTCTCAGGCCGTGACAGATACCAAACTCGATGAACTGACCCGCGAAGTGCGTGCGCACAACAATTTTGCGCAGCGCGTTCCTGTGCTCGAAGAACAGATTCGCGTGGCCAACCACCGCCTGAGTGATTTGGAAAAGGGCTGTGCCTCCCGGATTCCGCCGGCATAAGTCGGGCGGCGGGCACATAGCTTAGCGGAAAAGAGGTGATGGCATGAGCATTGACTCCCTCGGTGTGGCAAGTGTTGCCTGCATCACGGTCATCTGTTACCTGGCGGCGCTGGTCATCAAGCAGACCCCGCTCAATAACCGCTGGATTCCCACGGTCTGCGGATGCCTGGGTGCGGCGCTGGGACTGGCTGCCTATTACGGCGGCATGGTGGATTTCCCGGCCTGTGACGCCATGACGGCGCTTGCTGTCGGCATCGTCAGCGGCCTCGCTGCCACCGGCGCGGACCAGCTGGTAAAACAGCTCAAACAGTGACGGAAAATTCTTCCTGATGCAAATCCCCCTGCGGACAGTTTGCCCGCAGGGGGATTTGTCATGGCGGCAGAAGGGAAAAAGGACGGCAATCCCTCCCGGAAACCTTGCATATTTTGGGCGGCTGTTTTATAATAATGTCGATAATGTCAAAACGGCGCTGTGCCGTCTGCCTTTGCGGCGGGCGGCGTGCAGGAATTTTGGGCGTTTTGCGGAAAGGGGGCGTGCGCATGGAACAGGAGAAACATCCGGTTCTCGGGATTTTGGGCGGGCTTGGCCCGGCGGCAAGCTGCTATCTTTACCAGATGCTCATCGACCATACCCCGGCACAGCGGGATCAGGATCACATTGATCTGGTGCTTTCCTCCCGCGCTTCCACGCCGGACCGCACCGCGTTTATCACGGGGCAGAGCAGCGAGGACCCCTTTACCATCATGGAGCAGGACGGGCGGAGCCTTGTGCGCTACGGTGCGACTGTGCTGGCAATTCCCTGCAACACAGCGCACTATTTCTATGACCGCCTTGCGGCGGCGCTGCCGGTTCCGGTATTGAATATGCCCCGCCTGACCGTGAAGGATGCGGCGGCGGCAGGCTGCCGGCGTCTTGGCATCCTTGCCACGGACGGGACCATACAGGCACAGACCTACCAGATTGCCTGTCAGGAAGCCGGCATGGACTGGGCGGTTCCTGCGCCGAAAAACCAGCAGGGCATTATGTCCATCATTTATGACCAGATTAAAAAAGGACACCGTGCGGATATGACTGTGTTCAATGCCGCCGCGCAGGACCTTGCCGAGCAGGGATGCGATTTTGCCGTGCTGGGCTGCACCGAATTGAGCCTCGTCAAGCGGGACGAGCATCTTGGTCCCTTTTTCATTGACAGCACCGAGGTGCTGTGCCGCTATGCGCTGCTTGCCTGCGGCGTCACGCCCATCGGGCTGGACCCGCCGCAAAAAATAACCCCTGCAAGTTTTTGATTTTCTGGGAAGGAGTCTGCAACCTATGGAAAATAAAAAGTTCTACATTACCACCCCCATCTATTACCCCAGCGACAAACTTCACATCGGCCACAGCTACACCACCGTGGCCTGTGATGCACTCGCGCGCTATAAGCGCAAGCAGGGCTATGATGTGATGTTCCTCACCGGCACCGATGAGCACGGCCAGAAGATTCAGGACAAGGCCGCCGCCAAAGGCGTGACGCCCAAGCAGTACGTTGACGAGATTGTGGCAACCGTCAAGGATTTGTGGAAAACCATGGATGTCAGCTATGACCGCTTCATCCGCACCACCGATGACTACCACGTTAAGAGCGTTCAGAAGATTTTCACCGATTTGTATAATAAGGGCGATATTTACAAATCTGTATACAAAGGAATGTACTGCAAGCCCTGCGAGAGTTTCTGGACCGAAGCCCAGCTCAAGGACGGCAAGTGCCCTGACTGCGGCGGCGATGTCTATGAAGCCGAGGAGGAAGCCTACTTCTTCCGTACCTCCAAATATGCGGACCGGCTGCTGCAGTACTATGAGGACCACCCCGACTTTATTCAGCCGGCGACCCGCAAGAACGAGATGATTTCCTTCATCAAGCAGGGCCTGCAGGATACCTGTGTGTCCCGCACGAGTGTCTCCTGGGGCATTCAGGTGCCGTTTGACCCCAAGCACACCATCTATGTCTGGATTGATGCGCTCTCCAACTATATCACGGCGCTTGGCTACGGCAATGACACCTACCATGACTATGACAAGTACTGGCCTGCCGATGTTCATGTGGTGGGCAAGGAAATCCTGCGCTTCCACACCATCATCTGGCCTGCCATGCTGATGGCACTGGATCTGCCCCTGCCCAAAAAGGTGTTCGGCCATGGCTGGCTGCTGCTGGGCGGCGGCAAGATGAGCAAGTCCAAGGGCAATGTGGTGGACCCTGTCAAGCTCTGCGACCGCTACGGCGTGGACGCGGTGCGGTACTTCCTGCTGCGCGAGGTCCCGTTCGGCAATGACGGCGCCTTCACCAATGAGGCGCTCATCAACCGCATCAACACCGACCTGGCCAACGATTTGGGCAACCTGCTGTCCCGCACTGTGGCCATGTGCGAGAAATACTTCGGCGGCACCGTGACCAATGCGGCAGTCTCCGGCCCCGAGGACGAGAGCCTGCTGGCGCTCATGCAGGCGCTGCCCGGCAAGGTGGACGCCGCCATGGAAGCACTGGACGTGCCCACCGCCCTCATCGCAATTTTTGAGGTTGTGCAGCGCGCCAACAAGTATATTGACGAGACGGCACCCTGGGTGCTGGCCAAGAGCGAGGAAACCCTGCCCCGCCTGAACACGGTTCTTTATAACCTCTGCTGCGCTCTGCACGAGGTCGCTTCCTTCCTGCAGTCCTACCTGCCCAACACCAGCCCCAAGATGGCAGAGCAGCTTGGCCTGACCGCGGAGGAAACCGATGCCATCGTCCGTGCCGGCACCGTGGAAGGTGCGTTCAAGACGCAGTATACCGTCCACAAGGGCGAAGCACTTTTCCCGCGCATTGACGTCAAGAAGGAGATTGCCTACCTCGAGGAGGACGCCCGCCAGAAGGCCGCCGCGCAGGCTGCCGCCGCTCCCGCACCTGTGCAGGAGAAAAAGGAGGAGGCGCCCGCCGATGTGGCCGACCACGAGGAAGAAATCAGCTACGATGATTTCTGCAAGGTGGAACTGCGCGTGGCTGAAGTCCGCGCCTGTGAGACCCTCAAGGAGAGCAAGAAGCTGCTCCATCTGACGGTCTTTGACGGTGAGCGTGAGCGCTGCATTCTCTCCGGCATTGCCAAATGGTACAAGCCCGAGGACCTGATCGGCAAGCGCATTGCCATCGTGGCGAACCTTGCCCCGCGTCCCATGATGAAGGGCAAGTATGTCAGCGAGGGCATGATCGTTGCGCCCGACACTGCGGACGGCGGCTGTGAGATTGCCTTCTACAGCGATAACATCCCCGTCGGCACCCGCATCCACTGAGTTCCCTGCCGCATAAAGCGGCAAAAAAGACAAAAAGGATGTTTTTCATGGAAACCGGACAGAAGTCTAAGCTCGATACACTGTTTTCCAACCCCACAGCGGCGGTGCTGCTGGCCATTCTCTGCAATGTCTTGTGGGGTTCGGCGTTCCCCTTCATCAAGATGGGGTACCGCCTGTTTGCCATTGATGCCTCCGATACAGCCTCCATCTTCTGCTTTGCGGGGAGCCGGTTCCTGCTTTCCGCCGTGCTGGTGTGGGTTTGCGGCTCGCTGCTGCGCCGCGCACCGCTTCCCATGCCGCGCGGCAAGGTGCTGGGCGAGTGCTGTGCGCTGGGACTTTGGCAGTCCACGCTCCAGTATGCGTTTTACTACACCGCTGTGGCTCATCTGACCGGCGCCATGGGCGGCATCATCAACAGCACCCAGAGCTTTATGGGCGTCATTCTGGCTCACTTCCTCTATGGGAAATCCGACCGCATGACCACCCGCAAGGCACTGGGCTGCGCACTCGGCTTCGGCGGTGTTCTGGTGGCTACTTTCGGCAACCACGGCAGCGGCAGTGCGCTCGGCGTTGTGTGTATGCTTGCAGCATCGGCGGTCTTTGCGCTGGCCGGTCCGTGGAACAAATCCGTCACCCGTAAGGCAGACCCCTTTGCGGTCTCCTGCCTGAATCTTGGCGTGGGCGGCGCGGCCCTGCTCGTGATTGGGTTTGCCATGGGCGGCAGCCTGCATCCGCAGAGTGTGGGCACCATCCCCGTGCTTGGCTTCCTGGCCTTCATCTCGGGTGCAGGGTATGTGCTGTGGGCGCTGCTCATGAAGAATAACCCCGTTTCCCGCATTGCGGTATTCGGATTGGTTATCCCCATCATGAACGTGCTGCTGTCTGCTGTGCTGAACGGCGAACCGCTGTTTGAGTGGCAGTATCTGGCCGCGCTGGCACTCGTCTGCGTTGGCATCTACCTCGTCAACAAGCCCAAGAAGGAAAAGGCCTGATGAACCAAATCATTGACACCCATGCGCACTACTGCTCGCACCAGTTTGATGCGGACCGCGATGCGCTCCTGACTGCGCTGCCCGCTGCCGGCGTTGCCGGCGTGCTGGAATGTGCTACCCATTCGGGGGATGCCCCGGCGGCGGTGGAATTGGCGCACCGTTACCCGTTTGTGAAAGCGGCGGTGGGCATCCACCCCGAAAGCCTCGGCGATCCCGATGCGCCCACCGTGGCAAAGTACGGCGGCGATTGGCGTGCCGAGCTCACCGCGCTGCGCCCGCTTTTTGAGGACCCGGCCGTTGTGGCGGTGGGGGAGATTGGCCTTGACCATCACTGGCCGCTGCCCGCAAAGGAACAGTACGATTTGTTTGAAGCACAGCTTCAGCTGGCGGCGGAACTGGATTTGCCGGTCTCGGTCCATGACCGCGAGGCGCACGGCGAAATGTACGAGCTTCTTCGCCAGTACAAACCGCGCGGTGTGCTCCACTGTTACAGCGGCAGCCCTGAGGATGCCCTCTGGCTGACCGGGCAGGGAATGGCACTGGGCTTTGGCGGCGCAGCAACCTACAAGGGCGCCAAACGGGCCGCCCGGGTGCTGGCGGTGGTCCCGCATGACGCTGTTGTGCTGGAAACCGACTGCCCGTATATGGCACCCGAGCCGGTGCGCGGGCGCCGAAATGACAGCCGGAACATTGCTTATGTGGCGCAGTTTATCGGAACTCTGTGGGAGATGGACCCGCAGGAAGTCCTCAATCTTACCGCCCAAAACGCCCGCCGCATCTTTGGCGCGTGGGAGGAATAACAAACTCAATTTATTTACGGAGGAATCAATTATGAAAGCACGCATCCCCAAACACCGCGAATTTATCATCGACTTCCCGAAGGACGTCCCCGCCGAGAAGGCAAACGAGGGCTGGGACAAGCTGATGGCCCTGATGGAGGACTACAAGAAGTCCCACAACGGTCAGACCGTCTACTCCCCGACCTTCATTGAGGACCTTGAACCCGCCGTCAAAGAACTCCAGGCGGAGTATGGCTTCACCTACACCATCGAGACCAGCAAATAAAAACCTGTCCCTCCTGCAGTGCGGGAGGGACCTTTTATTGCCCGGCCAAACGGCGGGCAGGGGAGGAAAACCATGTTAAATTCCCGGCGGGCCGGTGTGTCCGGCACGACCCTTAAATGGATGGCGCTCGCACTCATGCTGCTTGACCACATCCATTATATGTTTGAGTTCACCGGCGCGGTGCCGGTCTGGTTCACAATGGCGGGGCGCCTTTCCGCACCGCTGTTTCTATTCTGCACGGCGGAGGGCTTTGCCCACACCCATGACCGGCGCCGGTATTTTTTGCGCATCTGGGGCATTGCGTCCGCAATGGGCTTAATCGAAGTGCTGTTCATGCTGGGGTATTTTCACCGTGCGGACGGATTCTGGCCGCAGAACGGAATTTTTGCGGATTTTGTGCTGCTTTGCCTTGTTTGGCAGGGCATTGACTGGCTGCGGGAACGCCGGTTTGTCCGGGGCGCGGGAGTTATTTTGGCGGTGGTGCTCTGGCCTTTTGCGGCTTCGCTGCTCTGCCAAATTCCGGGGCTGGCCACGCCGGTGGCGGTGCTGTGTCAGTCACTGCTCCCTGCGTGGAGCAACCTGACGGACGGTGGGGTATACTACCTCATCGGGGGCGTAATCCTGTATCTTCTGCGCGGGCACCGCACGGCCCAGCTCAGCTGCTGGGCGTTCTGGGTCTTTGCAACGGAGTTCTGCCTGACCGCCTGGCTGCTTTCCGGCACCGAAGGCTTCACTCTTTCCCAGATGTTTACTGAGTATTTCCAGTGGTTCAGCGTCTTTGCGGTGCTGCCGATGTCCTTCTACAACGGCGAGCGCGGCGCAGGGCACAAGCAGGTCTTTTACTGGTTCTACCCGGCGCACGTTTACCTGCTCTATGCGCTGTCCTGCCTTCTGTGTCGCGCGGGGTGATTTATTTTGTGAGGTAAGCGCTCTTGTGTTGTTATTGCTCTGTCTGTGGGATTAGAGACTCGGCTCCCCTGTGTAAGGGGTGAGCAAAGCGAAGGAGCGGGAGTGAATGACAGTCCAGTGGACTGTCAGAGCCTTGTGGGAAATAGAGAAAAGGCTCCCCTTGAAGCAAGGGGAGCTGTCAGCGAGAGCTGACTGAGGGGATTTAAGCCTTGCAACTAACTGCCGTTTATCTTTATAACTATCGCTGCCGCGGGCGGTACTCTTTTGTGACCAAAAGAGTACCCAGAAAAGTCTCGCTGTTCCGACGCAGCGAACCCCGGCCCAGGGGACCAGCCCCCCGAGACCCCCAAAGAGGTATGAGATTTTGAAAATTCACCCCAAAGTCTACGACCGGACAGACTTTGGGACGAATTTTCAAAATTTCGATTTAACACCGCCCCGCTGTCTGCGGGACGGGTCCTGTCATGCAAAAAGCCTCCTCAGTCCTGAGGAGGCTTTTGCCATTTCAAATTATCGCCCAATCACCCGGCCTTGACCGCGTCAAATTCCGACTGAATCTCCGCATCCGGGGCGGGGGTGAGCAGGCTCACGATGACGCACAGCGCCAGCGAAACGAGGAAGGCGGGGAGCAGTTCATAGATGTTCCATGCACCGCCCAAAGGCCGGACAAGGTACTTCCAGACAAAGACCGTGATGCCGCCGCCCGCCATGCCGGCAAGAGCGCCCTGGAAGTTGAACCGCTTCCAGAACAGCGAGCAGAGCATGACCGCGCCGAACGCGCCGCCAAAGCCTGCCCACGCAAAACTCACGATGCCAAACACGCTGGAGTTGGGGTCGCGGGCCATGAAAATGCCCAGCACGCAGACGGCCAGAATCGTCAGCCGTGCGGCACGCAGGCTCTGCTTGCCATCCATCTTGATGTGCAGGAAATCCTGCAGCAGGTTCTGCGAAACGCTCGACGCCGCCGCAAGCATCTGACTGTCCGCCGTGGACATCGTGGCGGCCAGGATACCGGCCAGAATCACGCCGGCCACAATGGCCGCAAACGGCCCAATCTGACTGATCAGGCCCGCAATGCGCACAAGGATGGTTTCCGAGGCGGAACCTTCCAGGAATTCCAGCGCGCCGGCCTTGGTCATGGCGCGCCCGACAATGCCGATGAAGATGGCCACGGCCGTTGTGATGACCACCCACACCGAGGCAATGCGGCGGGAAAGAACCAGCTTTTTCTCGTCCTCAACGGCCATGAAGCGAAGCAGGATGTGCGGCATACCAAAGTAGCCAAGCCCCCATGCGACACTGGAAAGAATCGTGAGGGGACTGTACGCGGCCGAAGTGCCGGACGCCGCATCATGCACAGCGTTCATGCTCAGGTATCCGGGCAGGGAAGCCGCATTGGCCATCACGGCATCCAGGCCGCCCGCCGTGGAGACGCCGAACCCCACAACCACAAAGAGCGCGAGCGTCATGACACAGGACTGAATGAGGTCGGTCGTGCAGACTGCCTTGAACCCGCCCATGATGGTGTAGCCCACGATAATCAGGGCGGAAATGACCATCGCCCACATATAATCCACCCCGAACAGGCTGTTGAACAGCTTGCCGCAGGCCGCAAAACCCGAGGCCGTGTACGGTACAAAGAACACCACAATCGCCAGTGCGGCAATCGCATTGAGGATGTTGCGCTTATCGTGGAAGCGCCGGGAGAAGAAATCCGGCACCGTGATGGCACCCAATGTGCTTGAGTACCGGCGCAGACGCCGCGCCACAAAAAGCCAGTTGAGCCAGGTGCCCAGCACAACGCCGATGGCGGTCCATGCCGCATCGCAGACGCCGCTCAGGTAGGCAACGCCCGGCAGACCCATGAGCAGCCAGCTTGACATATCACTGGCTTCGGCACTCATGGCCGTGACGATGGGGCCCATCTTGCGCCCGCCCAGATAAAAATCCGTTGAGTCGCTGTTCGTCTTGCTGAAAATGAATCCTATCGCCAGCATGATGAGCAGATACCCGACAATTGCCGCAATAATGCAAAAGTTGATCGTTGACATGATATACCTCCTCTATAAAAGATAGTTTGATTTTAGCACGTTAAATCAATAAAGTACAGAAAAAATGAAAAAATATTCAAAAAAATCTAAAATTTTTCGCCGAAAGCTGCGGTATGACATTTTTGCAATTCCCTTGCGCCGCGCACGGCATCCGCGTATAATAAAAGAAACATGATTCCAATTCCGTAAGGAGAAGCAAGATGCAGAAAATCAAAAATCTGTTTACGCGCCGAAACCTGCCGATGCTGGCGGTTTTGCTGCTCGAACTTGTGCTTTTGGCCGCCCGTTTTGCGGGGGATTTCCGCACAGGGCCGGTCATTGATATTCCGCCCGAGCGGATTATCCCTTATGCCGAGGAATGCACCAACGATGCGCGCGGCGCCCGAGTGGAGAACTTCACCGGGCTTTTTGCCGTAACCCGCTGGGTGGACATCCCCCGGGGCAGTTATCAGGTGAGTGTCACCTACGCCAACAACGGCGAGGACGGCGAAGTTCGCTTCCTGGATGAGATTATGCCCACTGCGCGGTATGATGCGGCCCGGCTGCCTGCCGAGCGCACCCGCACTGTGTTCAGCCTCTGGCTGCCGCATGGATGTGAGGCGGCACAGCTTCAGTTCTATGCGGACTGCGGCGAGCAGCGGGTCATCTTTATCACAGGCGCGCAGTTGGTGCCCACCCATTCCTGGGCTTATGTGCGGCTGCTAACGGGACTGCTGTTCTTTGCTGTGCTGGATCTCTTTGTGCTCTTTGCCACCCACCGTCTGCCGCTGCCGATTCGGAGCGTCAAGGCACGGTACAGCTGTGTGGCCATCGCGTGCATCGTGATTTTTGCCTGTATGCCGCTTGGGCTGGGGTACCTGACCTACGGGCACGATCTGTCCATTCATCTCTCCCGCATTGAGGGGCTGAAGGCGGGACTGCTCTCCGGGCAGTTCCCCGTGCGGATGGACCCTGCGCTCATCAATGATAAAGGCTATCCGTTCAGCCTGATGTACTCGGACCTGTTCCTCTATCCGGCGGCCTTCCTGCGGATCCTGGGATTCAGCCTGGACAGCTGCTATAAGTTCTATGTGGTGTGCATCACACTGGCAACGGCGCTGATTACCCGCTGGGTGCTGCGGCGGATGCTTGGCAGCGAGCAGGCGGCGCTGCTGGGTTCGGCGCTCTATACGCTGAGTTTCTACCGTCTGACCAACGTCTATGTGCGGGCCGCCGTGGGCGAGTATACGGCCATGGTGTTCCTGCCGCTGGTTGTCTACGGCCTGTGGCGCATCTACACGCAGGAAAAGAAATCCGACCGCCGCGGTGAGCCGTGGTGCTGGATGACGCTGGCGATCGGATTTACCGGCCTGCTGCAGAGCCATCTGCTTACCACCGAGCTGGCGGGGCTGTTCACACTTCTGTTCTGCCTGATTCGGTTCCGTCAGACCTTCACCCGCCCCGTACTGCCAGCGCTGTGCAAGGCCGTGGGTGCGGCGGTGCTGTGGAACCTGTGGTTCCTTGTGCCGCTTGCACAGTACATGGTGACGGGCGTCTGCCGCATCAGCGGGAAATACGATGCCTCCAACCTCTATGACACAGCGGTTTACCTTGGGCAGATGTTCACGATGTTTGGCCAGGGCGGCGGCGTGGCAGAGAGCATCCAAAACGGTATGTGTGAGGAGATGAGCCAGTCTCTCGGCCTTGTTCTGGCACTCGGGGCCGTCTTCCTTGTGCTGGCTCTGCTCGACACCGAGGTTCGCCGCTCGGGGCGGGGAATCGCCCGGGTCGGCACGGTGACACTTGGCTTTGGCGCACTGGCGGTGTTCTGTGCAAGCGACCTGTTCCCCTGGTATGACCTGTTTGCGGCAAAGAACGGTGCGGCACAGGCGCTCTCCAAGCTGCTGGGCAAACTCCAGTTCGCCTGGCGGTTCCTGACCCCTGCCACGGTGCTGCTGGTGTTTGCCGCCTGCTGCGGTGTGGCGCTTTTCCTGCGCACCCGCCCCGAAATGGCCCGCCGTATGACCGCTGCGCTGCTTGTGCTGACGGTTATCCCCGCCGGCTACCTGATGTATGATAAATGCTACCGCAGCCAAAAAACGGTCTACCAGAGCTTGGCCGCGGTGGATGATTTGTCCGGCCAGGTGGGCGGCGGTGAGTACCTGCCGGCGGCGGATCCCACCACCGATGACAGCGCCTGGGGCTGCCTTGACCCGCTCTGCTCGGATGGCACTGAACTGACTGGCTATGAGAAAAACGGCCTGCGCGTTACGCTGAGCCTGACAAACCCCACCGCAGAGAACGGCTCGGTCCGTCTGCCGCTGTTCAGCTACCCCGGCTACACGATGGAGGGCGGCGATTCCGGCGTGACCCTTGACGAGAAGGACGGCTATCTTTATGTCGTGGCGGAACCCGGCTGGCAGGGAACCGTGACGGTGCGCTGGAAGGGTGAATGGTTCTGGCGCATCTCGGACTGCGTGAGTCTTGCGGCCATTGCGGTGACAATCCTTCTGCGGCGCCGCCGGAAAACGGCTGCGGCCTGAAGCAGAAAGGAACTCACACGCCACCGGGCGTATCAGAAATAACAGGGCGCAGCGGACACGGCTTCACCGCAATTTGCCGGGAATTTGCGGAAGAGGCAGGATGGAATTTGTCAAAACTGCCAGTTGCAATTTAGCGTTTTGGCCCGTATAATAAACACATAACAGCAAGGGCGCTGCGAACACCGGTTCGCAGTGCCTTTTGTTTTTAAAAATCATCATAGAGGAAAAGGAGACGGTACGAATGGCAGCAACCGTTATGGAACTGTACGGCAGCAAAGTTTTCAACGAGCATGAGATGCGCGAGCGTCTGCCCAGCTCGACCTACAAGAGCCTCAAGGCGACCATCGAGAAGGGCCAGCCCCTCGATTTGGAGGTTGCGAATGTTGTGGCAAGCGTTATGAAGCGCTGGGCCATTGAGCAGGGTGCCACCCATTACACGCACTGGTTCCAGCCGCTGACCGGCATCACCAGTGAGAAGCATGACGGCTTTGTCAGCCCTCAGCCGGACGGTACCGCCATCATGGAGTTCTCCGGTAAGGAGCTCATCAAGGGCGAGCCGGATGCTTCCTCCTTCCCCTCCGGCGGCCTGCGCGCCACCTGTGAGGCCCGCGGCTACACGGCCTGGGACCCCACCAGCTATGCGTTCGTGAAGGATGACGTTCTGTGCATCCCCACCGCGTTCTGCTCCTACACCGGCGAGGCACTGGATAAAAAGACCCCGCTGCTGCGCTCGATGCAGGCAATCTCCGATCAGGCCTGCAAGGTCCTCAAGCTGTTCGGCAAGGAGGTTGACCGCGTGGCCACCACCGTTGGCCCCGAGCAGGAATACTTCCTCATCCGCAAGGAGGACTATGACAAGCGCCTTGACCTGGTTCTGACCGGCCGCACGCTGTTCGGCTCTGCGCCTTCCAAAGGTCAGGAACTCGAGGAGCATTACTTTGGTGTCATCCGTCCGGTTGTTTCGGATTTCATGAAGGAACTGGACGAGGAGCTGTGGAAGCTGGGCATCCCCGCCAAGACCAAACACAACGAGGTCGCTCCCGCGCAGCACGAGCTGGCACCCATCTATGATACCACCAACGTTGCCATTGACCACAACCTGCTGACGATGGAGATTATGAAGAAAATCGCCACCAAGCACGGTCTGGTCTGCCTGCAGCACGAGAAGCCCTTTGAGGGTATCAACGGCTCGGGCAAGCATAACAACTGGTCGCTGGGTACCGAGTCCGAGAACCTGCTCGATCCGGGTGAGACCCCGCTCGACAACCTGCAGTTCA